>JASLDG010000011.1 GCA_030146045.1 Candidatus Saccharimonadales bacterium
GGATCATCTTTTGATGATACAGATTGTCCTTCTTGGTATTTGCGCCTCATTGACTACATACCCGCCCCAATAATGTGACCGCCCGCCAGCGCCAAAAGCACACCAACACAAGCTGCAACTGAAGCAATAACCCAAAAGCGCATAGTAACTTTTGTCTCAGGCCATCCTTTTGCCTCAAGGTGATGATGCACTGGGGCTGATACAAATATTTTGCGTTTTAGAATACGCTTACTCAAAATTTGAATTGCGCTCGATCCTGCCTCGATCACAAAGATAATACCAATGACCGGAATCAAGAAAAAGGTGTTTGTCATCATCGCTACTACCCCAAGACTGGTACCAAACGCAAAACTTCCAACATCCCCCATAAAAAATCGTGCCGGGTAGATGTTAAACCAAAGATATGCCAAAAGTGCGCCCACAACAGTCATACAAAAGCCTGCTAGCATAAACTGACCTTGCAAAAGCGCAATAAGGCCAAACGCGCCAAAGCTGGCTGATAGAAGGCCTCCAGCTAAGCCATCAAGTCCATCGCTGATATTAACCGCATTCCCTGTCGCAACAACGGCAAACGCAAAAATCGGAATAATCATCCAGCCCACAAACCAGTCGCCCAGAAACGGCACATGGATAACATCAACACCGATATTTTTATAGAACCACCATCCGAGTGCAATACCAATCACTGTAATCATCAGGAATTTTACGCTTGAACGCATACCGGCCACTCCTGTGCCACTGCCCCGGATATTAATAATGTCATCAAGTAAGCCAACAAAACCGCCTGCGACAAGCGCCGCTAATGGAAGCCATGTCTGTGCACGATCAAGATTCATGGTTAGTGTCACAATCACAATCGCCACAACGCCAATCATTCCGGCCATAGTGGGAATATTACGCTGGAATTTTTCTTTATGTAGCTTTACGAAGACCAGTAACTTCTCTCCTGTCGTACTTGTATCACGTTGCTTTTTCCAAAACTTATAGCGATATGCCACATCCGTATATACAGGAGTCAGCACCATAGCGATCACAAATGCCACCATACTTAACACAAAGGTTAAAATCAAATGATCGGTAATAACGTTGAGTGTAAGTACTGTCATATTGTTTGTTTAGCCTTTCGGTTGCAGCTTTAAATAATTAATTAACCAGTTAGAAATTGTGTTGAAAATCGGCTTTGCATCAGTACCGCCGCCCATTGATTTATCCTTGGCTGAAATTTCAACCATAATCACATAGCGTGGAGTGTCAGCAGTTGCACCACCAAAGCCAAGGTATGTACCAATTGTTTGCTCATTCACATACTTGCCATTAACAACCGTTTGCGAAGTACCCGTTTTACCACCGACAAAGTATTTGTCGGAACCATCATGAGGGTTGTAGGTTGCATAATGAGCCTGGCGGATCATCTCTCGTAATGTCTTTGAAGTACTCGCCTTAACAACTCCGGGATGTGAAGGCATATCGGCGGCCGGTGTAAGCTTCGTGCCGTCATCACTCATTGTACCATTAATCACTGTCGGCTCATGGTAAATACCACCGTTTATGAGCGAGCTAAAGCCTGCCACTACCTGCAGCATAGTAACATCCATTCCCTGTCCAAACGCCATATTGCTATAGCGCACTGCATTTCCTTGCACTTCCGTAGGAGGTACCACCGTTCCAGCACGCTCGCCCGCTAATTGAATGCCCGTTTTTTGACCAAGTCGGAAATGATTATAGAAGTAGTCGTACATAGTATCGCGAGCGCCTCGCGTAATATAGGTGCCATTACCAAGGAGCTCAGCAATAGTCACCATACCTGTATTTAGTGACCAGTTTAATGCCGTCTGCATGGTAATGTTTCCTGTTACAGCTGGTGTTTTGGTTGCGTTATTGATCGTGATATCATCAACTCGTATCTGCCCAGTATTAAGATACTTTGTCTCAGGCGTGATAACTCCTTTGTCAATACCCGTCGCCACTGTAAACGTTTTAATATCGGAGCCCGGTTCATACGGGTTTGAGATCGTACCATTATTTAATACTGAAACATCGGTCACTTTATTAATCTGTGAAGGGTTATAGCTTGGTACATTCGCCATCGCAAGTACATGACCAGTCATAGGATCCATTACAACAGCACTTGCATGATCCGCACCCGATTTCTTTATACTATCCATAAGTACTTGCTCTGTTTGCGCTTGAATGTTCCGATCAATTGTTAAAACAAGATTATCTCCGTTGACTGCAGGACGATTAATGTTGCCCTTACCAATTGTTAGGGGCACACTACTGATATCGGTCACTGACTGCAAGAGACCATCGGTACCTTTGAGTCGTGCATCGAGCTTTTCCTCAACTCCATATTGTCCAATACCGTCATTATTAACAAATCCAAGTATCTGTGCTGCAAGTCCGCCTTCCGGGTAAACACGCTGTGACACTTCTTGAAAACCGATGCCTTTAAGCTCTTTTTTCTTGAGAAGCTCCGCCTGCTGGCGTGTTAATTTTGTTGCTAATACTTGATAACGAGACTCCTTCTGTTTCAAAAGAGCTGCGATATTTGGACGCACATTACCGCCTGCTATATCAGTCACCGCCTTCACTATCCCATTCTCATCCTTAATAACATGCGGGTCCGCAAACAACGTATATACTGTCTGATTCATAGCGAGGGGCACTGGCGTCTGCCCATCAAGCGCATAAATGAGCCCACGCTCTGCTGGTATCGTCAGTCGCTTTATCTGCTCTTTAGCAGCAACCGCCACATAATAATCATGCTTAATAACTTGTAAGTAAAATAACCTTCCAACAAAAATTGCCATTAACCCTATGAGGGCTATGGCAAGAATTGTCGTTCGACTTTTTGGTCGGAGGGTCAGCTGCATGAATTTCCTTTGATTATTCAGGGATACTATCGGACGTATTCAGTCGATACAGGCGCTGTCATCGTCTTGGCAACCGTGCTGTTCTTAGCTGCTTCAAGCGATGAGAGACGAGCATTCTCTACCTGCAGATCACTCTTTTTGATCGCTAATTCACTGATTTGATTATCAATTTTTTGCGCCTGGTAGTCGTATCCGGTTGATTTAATCGCCTGTGTTAAGTATATCAGACCAAGGATGGTAATCATAAGGGCAATGAGTACCGTATGGGCGACTGGCCCAAGCTTAATTGCGGGGACAAATGCAACTGTGTTTTGGTTACGATTCCAGCCAGCGCCCCGACGGCTGCTCTGGAAAGTGGCGGTTCGTTGATATGACATGGTGGTGGTTCTCATATTTTTCGTTTTTGTTTTGATACTTTAAGGTCGCCGGAGTAGCCGGTTCGCGACATGTTTCATGCGTGATAAAACCTAGCGCAAGCCGGCGAGCCGCTTCTTAAAACGGCTCACCGACCTTTTGGAATGTACTATTTAACGCGTACAGCGATCTTCTGCTCTACTGATGCGTTCTGTACTGGAATATGGATTGGCATGTGGTGCTGCCCCTTTCTTTGTTTATTTTTTCACAGCGGCACGTAGTTTTGCACTACGAGCGCGCGGGTTGTGAACATCTTGAGTGGCTCCGTCGATTGGTTTTTTGGTCAGGATTTCGAGCTCGGCTTCATAGCCTGAGCGGGCTTGTTCGGCAAAATATTGTTTAACCAATCGATCTTCGAGGCTATGGAAACTGATCACCCCTACCCGACCACCTTTTGCAAGGAGATGCGGGAGCAATGGTAAGATTTCCTCGACCTGTTGCAGTTCTTGGTTAACTGCAATACGAATCGCTTGAAAAGTACGCGTTGCCGGATGGGTTTTACGCCATGGGCCACGATAGGTGCTCTTGATACGGTCTGCTAAGGTTTCTGTGTCAGAAAATGGTCTGCCCTGTACGATCGCCTCGGCAATGCGTGCAGCCTGTGCGCGCGGCTCCTCACCGTAGCGCATGATGATATCCTGTAGTTTCGCCTGCGAAAGTGTATTGACCAATTGCTCAGCCGTTACTTCTTGCCTGCGATCCATCCGCATATCCAGTGGACCATTTTTTGTAAAAGAAAACCCTCGTTCGCCCATATCGAGCTGTGGTGACGACACCCCCAGGTCGATAAGTACTATATCAAATTGCTCGTGCTCCTCGACTAACTGTCGAGCGGCGCGGACAAAATCCGTGTGAAGAAGCCGTACGCCCTTTTCTGCAAGTGGCTGCAACTTACCAATCGCGAAATCGTCGCGATCGACAAGCGTAGCTCCCTCAGGAAACTGCGTTGCTTCTAAAAAGCGCGTCGCGTGACCACCGTATCCAGCTGTCAGGTCGAGATAGCTCTCGCCTTTTGCAGGACGAAGTACGTCAAGCGTTGCGTCTAATAGCACAGGAAGATGTAATATATCTTGTGGTGGATGTGCTTTACTCATCCCCGCTATTCTACCATATGTACAGTAGTGTAGCGAGTTTCGAGATCACCAATCTGATAACAGCACTGTTTGTTTTCGCTAAAGTGTGTTTGTTTTTGTATATAAGTTGACCGTCTATGATATACGTATAACTGAGTTATCCATACTTAGAGACGGCTTGAGAGACTTATGTGTTGTGAGGTGGAGTTTTTTGGGAGGTGTGTTTAAGGAAGGTACGATGGGTCTTTTTTCGCTATTGTGGTTCCCACAGCTTTCCACGTGCTGTTACCAGGTTGCTGATCTCGAGAGTTTACTAGATTGTTAAAGTGCTTGGTCATTCCCTTATCCGTCTTGATCGGGACTCATAATACGCCAATAGGCGCCAGCCCGAACCGCCACGATATCACGGTCAATCTTTGCATAGTCAAGCAAATGTTGTTCGACTGTCACTCGACCCTGTTTTGCGTCAAGCTCTGCATCGGTCTTACCGCGCCTAAACCGAACGTTGAGGTCAGCTACTCGTTCATCAAGAATACTGCCTTTTAGTTCCGGCTCTACTTGATCGTCCCAGGTGCCTGTCGGGTACATATGCAAGTAAGTGCCAAAGCCCCGAGTGAGTACGACACCGCTGGCGAACTCTTCGCGCAACTCTGCCGGTATCGTCAAGCGACGCTTATCGTCGAGTTTGCGTTCAAAGTAGTCTAGTGTAGCCACCGTGTCCCTTTCTGGACTTAGGTTTGGTAGGGTTTGATTTTTAATTTAGTGGTGTTTGTTTATTTTTTGTTTGCCACTGAACTTATCATACTACCCACTTTTACCCACTACAACCCCCAATTTTGACTTTTTATATAAAACACCGCCTGTTATCCACAATTCTGTGGATAACAGGCGGTGTTGGTGGTAGCTAATCCCCTGTTAGCGAGCAAACAGGAATTGGGCGACTTCGGCATCAAATGCCGTCGTTACCTGCAGGGCAACCCAAGCTGTCAAGATAAATACGTTGACCGCGACCGAAACTAACAAGACGGCATTCCGAAAATCCTGGTTCGTTTGCGCAATCACGACTTCTTGCTGATGCAAGACAATTTGTTCTTTTTTGGTAGTGTTTGTTTTCTTTTTCATGATACGTCTATATTAGCATACTATTTATGCTTTGTCAATATTATTGCTAAATTACTCCATTTGACTTGTAAGACGGTGCTTAGCATGCACTATAAAAGCCGATTGCTACACGCCAGTGTAGTCAAACCCCACTAGATATTACCGAAATTTTTGCCATCATAAGATCAGGTACCTGCGTGACGTTGGCCGGTAGATCCCCCCTCTGTGACGGTAAGATGTGTGCCGGATCCACCACTTGATACCCCTGACTTGGCGCAGGCGGAAAACTATTAAAACTCACTGCCTTATCATCAAACATGACAATCCGGTCCACGTGACCACCCCCAAATTCTTGTGGAAGCATAAATTGACCACTTGGTTGTCGCCAGCTCGTAATCAATCTACCTTTCTCTTTCTGCTCCATGACGATGCGATTCACGTGATTAAAGCCGGCCGCCGCCAATTTAAGATGCTGCCATAGTGGATTGCCGTAGGTCAAAATACCATATGACCGCCCAGTTGAACGCAGATGGTCAAGTAGCTCAGTCGCACCTGGCAGTAACATGTTCAGTGAGCGTGCTTGATGGATAAAATGCTTTTCAAGCTCTTGCCACTTACCGCCCTCGCCGTGTTCGTGTAAATAATCGCGCACAAACCGAGCGGTATCAAACGAATCGCCTCGCGCTTTAACATCCGCATCAGCACGTTCGATCTGCTCACGTGGAATCTCAAAAAATTCATTGGCTACTTCCATAAACACCTCAAGAAGCTTATCGGAATCAGCTAATGTGCGGTCAAAATCGACAATATAAAATGCACTACCGTGACTGTCGTTCTTCGTATTCGTCATATAACCGTATTATAGCATTTGCAATCGCCCGAGCATCATGCCGAATTAATGAGCGTGTTACTGGTAGTTTATCACCATGATGTGTCGCCGCAACATCACTCAGGAACTCTCCAGGCACCGCCTGAAAATGAGCCTCCTCAAGAGTTCGATCATCGATATCAACAACATACGACCCTTCGACTTCACGGTATTTTTCGGCTAATTCGTCAGATGGCTGCTGACTGTTGTATAAAACATAATCAAGAATAGGCGCGCCAGCCAGCCGCTCAATTTCTGCCGCATGATCGGCTACAGTAAAACCCTCCGTCTGCCCCTGCTTCGTTACCAGATTCGACACATAGACAATCGGTGCCTTTGCATGCTTAAGAGCAGGCCCCATGCCATCAATAACCAAAAGTGCACCGAGTGACGTATATAAATCACCTGGAGCAATCACAATAAGATCAGCTTGCTCAATCGCCCGTATCGCCAATGGGTTTGCTGAAGCTCGTGGCTCAAGTGATAGCACTGCCTTGCGTGGATCATGCTTAAAATAGTCGGCATCAATCACTCGCTCGCCGCGTAACACAACGCTTGCCTCGGCCCACTCCATTTTCAATCGAACATTATCAAGCGTGGCTGGAATCACGACGCCATTTACACGCAAAATCTCAGATGCAAGTTCAACTGCATCGCTAAAGTTGCCTGTCGTCTTCTCGAGAGCGGTCAATAAAATATTACCGAATGAGTGCCCACCAAATGTTCCTTCCTCAAACCGATAATTAAAGAGTTCCCGTACTTTTGGAGACTCGCTGAGTGCCACCAGGCACTGTCGCACATCACCAGGAGGAAGTACACCAAGCTCATCACGCAGCACACCAGTGCTGCCGCCGTCATCTGCCATGCTGACTATCGCGGCAATCTGCGATGTGTGTGTCTTTAATGCAGAAAGAAGCGTAAAACTACCCGTCCCTCCTCCAATAACCGCAATTTTTAGTTCAGTTGGTGCAAACGGTTCACGCATTATGTATTCTCCTGTATTTTTTTCAAGACACGGGCAAACCATACTGCACTTTTGCGCGGTGTGCGCTTGAATGTTTTGTAATCAACCTCAAGCAGCCCAAAGCGCGGCCACCTGCCCTTGTCCCATTCAACATTATCCAGCAAGCTCCAGTGTAGATAGCCTTCAAGCTTGACGCCGCTTTTCATAGCATGCTGCATTGCCATTAAGGTTTGCGTTATCCACCACTGGCGATGCTCGTCCCTGCTGTCAGCGACACCATTTTCGGTAATAAGGATAGGAAGATCGTATTTTTCATGTAAACGTTCAAGTGCAAACTGGATATTGGCCGGACTCAAATCCCACCCCAAGTCGCTCAAGCGCTGGTCGGGGTTATGCATACGGTAGCCATAGACTCGATTACTAAAGTAATAATTGACCCCTAGAAAATCACATCGCTTGACCACTTTTTTAAGTAAAAAATCGTCCTGAAAGTACTGCATAATATCGGTACTTTTTCGACTAAGCAGTGCATCGTCACCCGCATAAAAATAATTTGAATTCTTAGCGATCGATACACGATACCGACGACTCAGTGCATGGATTGCAGTAGCCGCTTGGTTATGCGCACGTGCCAAATTATTCATTACCCGCAGCCATGCACGCCGACTCGTGTGGGCCGGTGGCCAGGTGCCATGGTAATAACTT
>JASLDG010000013.1 GCA_030146045.1 Candidatus Saccharimonadales bacterium
CCAACTCATCGCCGTCTTCGTCAAGTGTCTGCGGAATGAAGCCGTAGTTAGTCGGCTTTGCGAATACACTCGGCTCAACACGATCAAGCTGCATGACCGCCTTTTCACGGTTCCATTCAATCTTATGACTGCTCCCAGCCGGAATTTCCACTACTACATTAATCACGCCGCCATCAACATCGCCCGCGTCAAGAATCTGGTTAAAATCTGCCATTCTAATCTCCTTTTGTTATGCATCGGTACTTATTCATAGTATACCATCTGGTATGATAGATGTGATGCTTATTATCGGTCATCGTGGTGCGCCCAGGAGCGCACCCGAAAATACACTTGAATCATTCCGCGCCGCGCTTGAAGCTGGTGCTGACATGATAGAGCTTGATATTCGACTCACTCGCGACAGGGTACCTGTGGCGATTCATGACCAAACACTATTCCGCACCCACGGTAAACACATATCCATCGCAAAACACACACATGCCGAGCTTGCCGCCATGAACCTCTTACCGCATCTTGCAACACTTGATGAAATCCTGGCAGAGTTTTTTGGAATTATTCTTCTTAACATCGAACTCAAGGCAAACGGCAGTGCGCAAGCGCTCATTCAGGCGCTACAGCCTTACATTAAAAAGCGATCAGACTGGGATAATGTGCTGATTTCATCGTTTCGAGCACGTGAACTTGTCAAAGTACGACGGCTTGCGCCCATCATTCCGCTCGCCCTTCTCCATAATAACAATCCATTTATCTTCATCGCCTACGAACGCCGGCTTCATTTTTCCGCAGTCGGATTCCATCGACTCTACACCCACCCGCTTGCAACGATGGTCGCTCGTAAAATCGGCATCTTTTGTTACGCCTATACAGTCGATCGACCTCATGCTGCTCAGCTTCTTTCACAGCAAGGTATCGATGGCATAGTCACAAACGATCCGGACCGCCTCATACGCGAGACGGTCCAACAAACGCGAAGATGACGAATGGTCTTATTGCCGGTTCAGTTCATCAATATATTCACGAATCGATAATGCTGCTGTTGCACCTTCACCAACCGCACTTGCGATTTGCATCGTGGCACCACTTCGCACGTCGCCGCTTGCGAAAACACCAGGTACTGATGTTTCGAGTCGCGCATTCGTCTTCACTAAACCAACTTCGTCAAGCTCGACACCGCTCTCCGCAAGAAACGCAGTATTTGGCTTTAGGCCAACGAAGATAAAAATGCCATCGGTTGTAAACTCTACCGGCACACCATCTTTCGTTGCCGTTACTTTTACTACTTCATTATTCTCGGTTACGATTTCATCGGGTGTTGTACCAAGATGAACAGTAATCTTACCAGCATCAATATACTCTTGCAGATCATGTTGCAAGACCTCGCTTGCTTTAATCGTACTACGTACAAGGAGATCGATATGCGTTGAAAATCGAGTCAGAAAAATCGCTTCTTGAACTGCCGAGTTGCCGCCACCGACGACCACCAGTTTCTTTTCGCGATAAAATGCGCCATCACAGGTTGCGCAGTAGTGTACGCCACGGCCATAATATTCGGCCTCACCAGGAATGCCGAGTTTATTGTAGTCACTGCCTGTTGCAATCAGAACCGTTTTCGCCTTCACTTCAGCACCATCAACCACGACCGTCTTTATATCGCCATCGTCGCGAATAGCTTCAACCTCGCCAAACTCAATCTGCGCACCAAATCGCTCGGCTTGCTTTTCAAGATTATTTGCAAGTGTCATCCCTTCGATACCATCAGGAAAGCCTGGATAGTTATCGACTTTGTCAGTGATTGCTGCCAAACCGCCTACTACTGATTTTTCGTAAAGTACCGTCTTAATGTCTTCGCGCGTGGTATAAACCGCTGCCGCAAGAGCGCTTGGCCCTGTGCCGATCATTACGGTGTCGTGTACTGTATCATTCATGTATATTTCTATCCTATTACTATACTTTATATAGTAAATATACTACTTTACGTCTTTTAGTTCAACAATAAACGTAAGCGGTCCAGCTGGCATGCCCGACTTTGCAGCGTCTGCACCGTATGCTTCAACAGTAGGAATCGTCAGTTTTACTGTTGAACCGGCCGCAACTCCCGTAAGCCCCTTTGTCCAACCTTCAATCACCCCCTTCAGATTAAAATCAATCGGAGTGACGGTCCCGTTCTTATTCGTACTATCAAAGATTTTACCGTCTGCGGTCCAACCAAAATAATTCGCCGTCACCGTCGATGACGCCTCGGCCACTTTGCCTTCGCCATGTACCAGAGTATCCACCTTGAGTTCAGTCACGCTTGCAGCGTCAAATGGTTCTGCAGTATATCCGTCAAGCGGTTTACTTGCTTCGGCATTCTTTGCGGCCGCCTGCTTCATCTGCTCCAAATATTTCTCTTGCTGCGACTGCTGAGCCACTTGATCTTTTGCTGCGTTATCATTTGCAATCACCACTACAAAAAACGATCCAAGCGTACCAATCAACATTACTACTGCAATTACCCAAATACCAATTCGCTGACTTCGTTTCGTCGCCATATATTCTCCCTCTCTTCTATATCTTTACCAGTATACCAAACAATCCCGCGAACTCATACGTCGGAGGATTGTGGCATATACAAAGAAACTTATTGGCTTTTGGCAGGTGGCGTAAAGTAGTCGTCTTCGCGGCGATCTTGTACGCGCAAAATATCGAGTGCATGACCAAGCGGTAAAATATCGCTATATCCAACCGCATCAGCGGCACGACGAATCATCGAAGCCGGCCATCCATACAAGCGAACCCAGCGCCATTCAAAGGCCGCCCATGACTCACCTACCGGCACAACAACTGGAGGCATAACCGCCTTATACTTTTTAAGTGGCTGCTGGCCAGCTTTACGCATGAGGTTATCGGCCACGAAATGTGCATCATGAAGCGCCACTTGCGCCAAGCCGCTGTACGCGGTTGCCGCATTATCACCTATAACATACAAGTCCTTACCGGCACGCAGATAGCCATCTACTTCAACCTTACTGTTCGGAGCGAGCTTAAAATGTTGGCTATTTGCGGTAAAGAACGGATTGTTTGCGACACCCGAGGTCCAGATGATAGTTTGGGTTTGAATAGGGCGACCACCAACAACAAGTTTAGTCGCCGTACCCTCCTCGACCCGTTTGCCGAGCTCAACTTTGACACCAATCTTCTGGAGACGCTTCATAACGCGCTTGCTCGTGCCGGGGTGCATACGAGGCAGCAACCGCGGCGACCCTTCGACTAATGTGACGCGAATTTTATGATTAGATCGTGTGTATTTCCTCTGAAGCTGTCTCAGATACGAACCGAGTGTTGCGGCAAGCTCGACTCCCGTTGGCCCACCACCTACGATCACGTACTGCTTATCGACGGTCTGATACTGTGTCATTTGTTCAAATAAATGCTGTTTGAGTCGCGTAATCTCAGCGGCAGACTTAATACCAAACGCGTAGGTATCAAGTCCTTTAATGTTAAAGAACGTCGTAACCGTCCCAAGCGCCAAAATACAGTGATCGTATTCGTAGATATTTCCGCTTTCACCTGAAAGTTCTTTTTTACCAGGCTCGATATCAGTAATTTTATCAATGACCACATTGACATTCGGCTTGTCAGCAAAAATCTCGCCGAGTGGAATCCATGATTGACGCTTGCTGCGCCCCGTAGCTGTTGCATATAATGCAGGAAAATACTGGAAGTCGGTCTTATCGCTAATCAGCGTAATTTTATTATTACTATACTCTGCCAAACGTAATGCAGCTTTAACGCCGCCGAACCCACCACCACAAATCGTAATTTTCATATCTCTCGTCTTGTTTATGTTTATCCGTTTTCTTTATCATACCGATTGAGTGAATAAAACACAAGATCAGCTAAACCGAATTTTTTATGTCACCACTCTTGAGCACAGACTAAAAGCGAAGTGCAACCCTGTTATTTTTAGCCAGAAGCAAAAATAACAGGCGTGTAATGGTCTGTGTAAGGGAGTGGCGAAATGAAGAAATTCAGCCTTCGCGTGTCTACGGCAAAAGCGCGCCAACGCTCAGCATTACACAAAGAAGAAGAATCGCATACATTGAAAACCGAAACATTTGGCGCGCCCATACCTCTGGCTTCGATGCCGTAAATCCGCGCCACCCAAGATATATCCAATAGAGGCCGCTCACACCCATAACAACTGCATATATCACGCCGGTGTAGCCATAGAATGTTAACGCAAGCGTCGCCAAAACATACAAGATGGTGTAACAAAAAATCTGGATAATCGTTGAACGCACCCCTTTTACAACTGACATAACGGGAATATGTGCAGCCGCATACTCTTTGCGGCGATAAATCGCGATCGAGTAAAATTCAGGGAACTGCCAAAAGAATAGTATCAAAAAAACAATCACGAGAGCCGCATCAAACGATCCATTCACTGCCGCATACCCACCGGCAATTGGCATTGCACCCGAAATACTACCGACCAGCGTACCGTGAATCGATCGCCGTTTCGATAGTGCACCATACAGCCATACATAGGTAATGAATCCTACTATCCCAATGACGACCGTTAACGTGGTTGTCGTAAACCACAGAATTACCATGCCAATAATCAACAACACAGCTGAAAAGATGACCATGTTACGACCAGGCACCGCACCGGTAACGCTTGGTCTCTTTTTTGTACGCTGCATAATACTATCAATATCTTGATCGAGGTAATTGTTCAGCACGCATGCAGCCGCCACAACACATGTCATACCAATAAGTACTCCAACAAAATGTACCCAGTCGAATGTTTTTGCGATACCTGCCGCCAGTAAAAAACCAGCGATGCCCGTTAAGACGTTGCCGTAAAGAACACCAGGTTTCGTTAGCTGATAGTACACGCCGACCCGACTCATTTAGAAGCCTTTTTTGTTTTCGTCAATGATATGCGCCTTCATTTGCTCGGGTGACATACCCATATTGTAGTTGAGGTGAGTCATTACCCAGAGCGATCCGCACACTACAATCAATACCGTACTAATCGTAAAGAGCAAACTAACATTTTTCCAGCGTGGTTTTTGCTCTTCACTCAGGTGAAGGAAAAAATACAATTGCACTGCCATTTGCAGCACGGCAAGTGCCAGTAATCCGCTCGTTACTGCCCACGCGTCGCCACCAGCAATCACTAAAAGAAACGCGCCACTTGTCAGCATTAATGCGCTTGCCCCGCCTAGAATATAATGTGCGAGTCGGTCCCTAAACTGTCGATTCTCATTACTCATGCCTGTACCCCCATAAGATAGACGATGGTAAAAATGAATATCCAGACAAGATCAAGGAAATGCCAGAAAAGACTAAAGAGACCAAGCTTACGTGTCATATCTTTAGTCAAACCACGTTTCATGCACGCCACAACAAGTACACTCGCCCATAGAAGCCCGACAGCAATGTGGAATCCATGCGTTCCAACCAGTGTAAAGAACGCACTCAGGAATGCACTCGCCTGCCATGAATGACCTTCGCTAACCAGTGTCGAAAATTCGCTCAACTCCATTGCCAAGAATCCAAGACCAAGCACAATGGTAAGTGCCATCATCACATAATAGAGCGTTCGTTTCTGCATTGTAGCCGCAAGATAGGCGATACCAGAGCTCACACTACTCGTAAGCAGTATAACTGTCTCACCAAAGACAAACGGCAAATCAAAAATATCACGACCACTTACGCCACCATTCGTTGCATGTCTCAGAATCATGAACGTCGCAAACAACGTTGCAAACAATACAAGATCACTCATAAGATAAATCCAAAAACCAACATTTATCTTTCGCGCTAACTGCTGCTCTTTTGCCGTCATACCAGTTTCACTCATGCAGTTCCCTTTCGTGCAGTCATATCTTCATGGAACAGTTCCTCGGCGGGAATCTCATACTCACTCGCATCGTTCAATGTTCGCTGAATCGATACAACGACAATAGCCACAGCTGCAAGAACGACAAGCCACCACATGTGCCAAATGAGCCCGAATGCAAGAAGGCCGCCTGTTACCCCCATAATCAATCCAAATGCACTGTTTTTTGGCATTGTAATTGGCGCATAGTCAGATTGTTTTGGCGCCACAAGACCACGTTGCTTTTGATACCACCAATCATCCTGTTCGGTAACTACTGGATCAACTGCAAAATTATAATGAGGCGCCGGGCTTGGCGTTGACCATTCCAGGGTGCGACCATCCCAAGGGTCACCACCCGTTGTATCACGCAGCTCATGTCGTTTCCAAATACTATAGGCAAATTGTCCGATCATCAGCGCAATGCCAAGTCCAACAATCAGCACACCCACCGCCGAAATGATAAAGAGCGGCCGCCACGAAGGGTCACTATAGTGATCGATGCGTCGAACCGCCCCCATAAACCCGAGGAAATAGAGCGGCATAAACGCCACGAAAAACCCGAGCGTCCAGCAATACGCACTCCAACGCCCCAGCGCATCATGCAGTCGAAAACCAAATATCTTTGGCCACCAATAGGTAATACCAGCCATCAATCCGAACACTACACCGCCAATAATCACATTATGGAAGTGGGCAACCAAGAACATTGTGTTATGAATCTGGAAATCAAGTGCCGGCACTGACAATATGACGCCTGTTACGCCACCAATCGTAAAGGTAAACACGAACGCCATGAACCACACCATCGGCGCAGTAAACCGAATTCGGCCTCGGTACATCGTAAACAACCAGTTAAATATTTTAACACCTGTTGGAATCGCGATAATCATCGTTGTAATGCCAAAGAATGCATTGACATTCGCACCCGATCCCATCGTGAAGAAATGGTGCTGCCACACGATAAAGCTAAAGAACATAATTGCTACCAGCGCGGCCACCATCGTCTTGTATCCAAAAATCTTTTTGCGGCTAAACGTTGCTACCACTTCTGAGAAAATACCGAATGCCGGCAATACGAGAATGTACACCTCCGGATGTCCCCATGCCCAAATCAGATTCACATACATCATTGGATTACCGCCCATATCTGACGTAAAGAAATGCATACCAAATAACCGATCAAACCCAAGCATACCTAACGTAGCGGTGAGTACCGGAAATGCTGCCAATACCAATACCATCGTTACCAATACGCTCCAGACAAAAATCGGCATTTTCATGAGCGTCATGCCCTTAGCCCGACACGTTAAGATCGTCGTAAGGAAATTTACCCCTGAAAGCAGACTACCGATGCCGGCTATCTGTAGCGACCATATCCAGTAGTCAACGCCCGGGCCTGGATTGTACTCCAATTCACTAAGCGGTGGGTATGCCAACCAGCCAGCATTACTGAATCCACCAATCACGAGCGACATATTCACCAGCATCATACCAGCAACAAACAGCCAAAAACTCATAGAGTTTAATACCGGAAACGCAACATCGCGAGCACCAATCATAAGCGGTAGCGCAATATTAATCAAACCAAACATCAATCCCATTGCAACAAAGAAGATCATAATGGTTCCATGCGCTGAAAATACCTGCTGATACATATCCGAATTCATAAGACCGCCAGAATCAGTCACGATCGCCGTATGAACCCTCAGCATCAGCGCGTCAGCCACTCCACGCAGCAACATGATAATTGCTACCAGACAGTACATCACACCAATCTTCTTGGCATCAGTCGTCGTCAGCCACTCACGCCAGAGCCATGTCCATTTGTGAAAGTATGTGATCGCGCCAATCACTGTCAGTGCGATTATTGGAATTGAAATAGCTGCACCAATTGTCATCATATCTTTTGGCAATGCATCAAGCGTCAAACGCCCAAGGAAAAACGAGATTACATCCCCCATACTATTTCATCCCCTCTTTATGCTGCTGATGCGACGACATGTCGTGCGTCATCGTGCCACTATCCCCTTGAGCATCTTTATTATCGCCTGGTTTTTTAGGCGCCATATATTTCATAACTATCGTATCATACAAATCAAGAGTCATTAGCATGTACGTCTTTGGCTCATGTACCAACGATGGCTTTGCCAATTCAGCATACGTCTTTTCATCAAGCATGTCAGGAGACGCATACGCTTTTTTCGCCCACGCCGCAAACTCATCCCTACCGACAACCGGTACGTCGAAGTTCATTTTGGCGTACCCTTCACCGTTAATATTTGTATTGTAGCCCTTAAACGTGCCCGTTTTGGTCGCCAAAAGATTGAGCTGGCTACTCATACCACTCATTGCATAAATCTGCGATCCAAGACTTGGTACCCAAAATGCGCTCATCGGTGCATCTGCTGCAAGTGTGAAATGGACAGGCGTATCAACTGGAAGATGCAACTCATTGACTGTTGCTACACCTAAATCAGGGTAAATAAACAACCATTTCCATTCCATTGCCACTACCTGCACCTTCAAGGTTGGGGTCGAAGAAGCTATCTTACGATACGGATCGAGCTCGTGTGTCGTAAACCACACCACGGTCGCAAGTACCGCAATAATCGCAATTGGAATCCCCCACCACACTGCCTCAAGCTTACTATTTTCACTCCACTCAGGCTGATAGTTTGCCTTCTTGTTACCTTCACGATATTTCCAAGCAAACAGTGCCAGCATCGTAAAAACCGGCACTACTACAATTGCACTTAGACCAATAGTAAACAAGAAAATCTGATGTTCGCGAAATGCAACACTACCCGCCGGCTGAAACCACGGGAAATAGCCGCTCATTGCCACAGCAATGATACCACCAATCGCAGCAGCAATCACAAGCAGTGGAAGGACTATCCGTAAAGCACGTTTCATTTCCTCCCACTATAGCCCTCGTGCTTAGTTTAGGCAAGAGAAGGTATTCGTAAAAATCTACGAAAGCTGGGCGCCAACCGCCATCTTAGCCTCTTTGGCAGCTGCGGCAATCAACGGCGCTACATCATTATCTGTCAACGTCTTATCAAACGATGTTACCTTCAACCGCAACGTCACCGTCTTTGCCGACACATTGTCGTCAGGTACGTAAATACCGATCGGCGACCACGTAAGCATGATGTCATCAAGCTCGATACGTTCCATCGCTGCGCGCACACTCTTTAGCACATCTGCATATGGAACAGTACTGTCGACCTTGAGTGAAATATCCTGTGAAATACTCGGGAACTTTGACAATGGTTGATAGTGCGGTGCGACTGGCTGCAAAAATGGCGATAGGAACAATTCAAAACCGGCAGTGTAATCAGGCAACTTAAATGCAGTTCGAATATCAGCCGAAAACTCACCCACAACGCCAGCCAATGCGTCGCCACTGTATACAATAGCTGAACGATCAGGGTCAAATGGCGCCGCCAAAGCAGCAAACATAGCATGCTGCAGGAACGAGCTATCTTTCAACGGTTCAAACCGCAACGAAGCCTTAAGTCCTGCATCGTGATAGAGCTCCGATACAAATCGTTTAGCCATAAAATAAGCCGCCCCTGTTTTTGCACGAGCTGTTTTTTTGTCGGCCGCATATACAAGTGCGATACGATCAAACTCTTTCGGCAAACCATCTTGGTCAAGCTCGTCTTTACCATGTACCTTGCCAAGCTCAAACAGTCCAAATTCTCCATAGCCTGCACGGAGGTTTCCATATGTTTTATCCAGAAGACTCGGTAGTATACTTAAACGATAATACTGCAAATCAGGACTCAGTGCATTGCCCAGTGCAAACGCTTTGTCAGGCTGCTGCCCAACTTTTTCGAGAAGCTGCTTATGGACGAAACTATAGGTTAACACCTCGTTGGCACCAGCTCGCGATAGACTCTGGCGAATAATGTGTTGAGCGCGCCGCTGTATATTTTGCGAAGCTGGCTCAATCGAACGCTTTGGCAGCTCACGAGGCAGTTTATCAAAACCATACAGCCGGCCAACTTCTTCAACAATATCTTCCGGCTGCTCAATATCAGTCCGCCAAAACGGTGCAGTCACGCAAATTTTAGACAGCTCAGTCATATCATGACTATGGAATTCGACATTTTCGAGCATGGTTACCATGTCCATAGCCGAAAGCCTCGTGCCCAGTCGCGTATTAATAAAGTCAACGTCAATTGTATCGGGCGACCATCGATGATTGAATACCTCATCGTGCTCGTCGCTAAACCCCTTTTGATCATAGATAAGACTCGCCTGCTCACCTGTGGATACATCCAATACCGACCGCACTAAAAGCTGCATCACTCGGGCATTTTGCAGCGGCGACTGTCCTTTATTGAATCGTGTCAACGCATCGGTAAACACCCCATGGCGCATACTACTTTTTCGCACCGTATACATATCAAACGTCGCGACTTCCAGCACGATATTCTTTGTATCAGCCGACACTTCACTCGTACCGCCACCCATGACACCAGCCAGACCAACCACACCCTCGCCATCAGCGATCACAATATCCTCAGTCGTCAATTCATATGTTTTACCATTCAATAGTATTGCTTTTTCGCCTGCTTGTGCCATACGAACACCGAGCTTAGACTCATGCAACTTATCGTAGTCGTAAGCATGTGTCGGTTGCGCTGTCAGCAACATGACGTAGTTTGTCACGTCAACAATATTATTAATTGGCTTACCACCCAAACGTACAAGTTCACACTGCAACCACAGTGGACTCGGTTTGACTTCAACACCACGCATCACGACTGCCATAAACCGTGGCACCTTGTCTGGCACGTCATTAAACACTTCAAGCGCTAGGCCACTCGCATCAGCAAAATCTGGCTCTTTCGTATACCATTCAGGGCTTTTAAACGCGCGACCAAAGATACCAGCAATCTCACGTGCCACACCTAATTGCCCAAAAAGGTCCGGCCGATGTGTAAACATTTTATTTTCAATATCGATGACCGTATCATCGAGGCCATAGACCTGCGCAAAACTCGCACCAGGTACAATCGGCAGCTCACTCGGCTTCCACTCGTCAGGATTAATCTCGATAATACCCTCATGATCATCGTTCAGCGCCAGTTCATCGCCTGCTGCCAGCATGCCTTGACTTAACACACCGCGCAGCTTGCGCGCTTCAAGCACGAATGGCTCATTGGTATCAACACTTGCCGGTACTGTACTTTTTGGTGGCAACCACACCGCAAACATACCTTCGCGTACGTTTGGTGCACCGCATACCACCTGTACCAATCCGTCTTCGCCGCGTGGTACATCTGCTACAACGCCACCATCATCGATCCGTACGACATTGAGTCGGTCGGCATCAGGGTGCTTCTCGGCATGCACAATCTTAATGATAATCGCATCTTGGTATTTTGTGTCGACATCAATCACGTCTTCAACCCCACCAAGCTGGGCGTTAATGCGCGCCACCAGCTCGTCGGTCGCGGGTAGATCAAAATCAATATACTGCTTTATAGTATTAAGACTAACTTTCATAACTGTCGCCTATTATAGAGTATATCGGCCGTTTTGTCGCCCTAACGCTTGCGCAAAAAATAGAACCCAAGCGTACCCGAAATTACCATACTCAGGCATACCACCACCCAGAACATATAGGGCGCGTGCATGCCCGGCAAATCGACATTCATACCATAGAGGCCGGCGAACATGGTCGGCACCGTAAATACCAGCGTAATCACTGTCAGTAAACGGATGGTTTCGTTCAAACGCGTGTCCATGACCGCTCGGTATGAGTCGCGCACGTTCGTAATAGTACGCAGCAAACTTTTACACCGCGCAATCAACTGTTCAAATTCGATAGAAAGGTCTTCGACCAGCTCGGCATCATCTTCGTAGAGCGGCAATATCTTACCGCCAAGCAGTTTTTCGAGCGCAGAGTTCGTTGGCTGCAATGCGTCCAAGTAATCGTTCAATTTCCGCTCGTATTCAGTCAGTGTCGTAATGTCTTTCGATGTCAATCGGTGCACGTCACTGGTCGTCGCCCGCATCTGTCGGTTAATCGAAGCTACCCGTGTTTGGTATTGGCGTACAATTGCGTCAATCATCAGCATCAATAATTTGGTTTTCTGCGTTGTTGGTGCGTGCGTGCGGTCAATAAATGGCTGCCACAATCGCCCTAGACTGTCGCGACTGATTGTTACGAGATGATTTGACCCGAGCGCAAACAAAATTGGCGTCGTAAAATCATTAAAATCATCATCCGTATCGGGCAAACGGGTAATAAAATAGGTCCACCCATCCTCAAGCTCTACGCGCGGCACCTCATGCGGATCCAGCGCGTCGGTCATCAAATCTTCATCAATGCCAAGACCAACGAGCTGCTGTTTTTCATCATCATTCGGACGCTCTGAACGCACCCAGGTACCCGGCTTCAGGTCATCCTGCGGTTTGATTTCAGGCTTATGATGTGTTGAGCGAAGATATGTCAGCATGCCCGCTCCTTTCCGCGTGTATCGTTAAGTATATGTTTCTTAGTACTATTATAGCATTATTAGGTAAAATATACAACTTTTTATGCTTTGCGCAACGAGCAGACTATACCAAGCCTAAAATGTCGTAAACTCTTCGAGTCCGCCGCCCTCGCCATGTTTCAAAAATCGTACCCATGTTGGGCTAATCTTAAGGTACACTTGGTTTGGATCTTCACGATATTCAGCTGCGCCAGGCAATTTCGCGATATGTGCTTGCTCGACCATATCGCGATAGACACCACTCTCGATAATCTCCGCCCGACCTTCGTACTGCACTTCAGCCGTCTGGTCACCAATGGCAATCGCTACCTGTGGATTCTGTAAGAGATTGGCATACTTACGACTCTTTCTTGACGTGCCGATAATTATCGTCAGATCGTTTGTATGCGAAAATCCGACAATTGCCGACTCGGGTTTATTATCCACACCAACTGTCGCTATCACGCACAATTCTCGGTTATCTAGAAATTCAAACAGTACATCTTTCATAGCTAAAACTGCCTCAAAAAGTCCAATTTTCCGCTCTCGAGATGGCGGATATCTTCGATCTGGTATTTCATCATCACCAGGCGATCGATGCCGCAGCCAAAAGCAAATCCAGTGTATTCGTTTGGATCGATGTCAGCCGCACGCAGTACATTTGGATGAATCATACCGCACCCAAGTAGTTCAATCCAACCCTCACCGCCACACACCTTGCAGTCAGGTTTTTTACCCTCGCAGAATGGGCAGCTGAGCGCAAACTCAAATGATGGTTCGGTAAATGGGAAGTAGAATGGATTGACTCGTACATGTAGCTTTTTGCCATAGTATTCCTCTAAAAATGCCTGCAATGTTGCGATAAGCATACCCGCATGTACGCCCTTGGCTACATACACGCCCTCGACTTGGTAGAATGTATGCTCATGCCTGGCATCGAGATCTTCGTTACGGAATACACGGTCAGGTACAATTGCCGCGATTGCTTCGCCACGCGCAAGCTTATCGTGATACTTTCTCAAGACTCGATTTTGCATCGTGCTGGTGTGCGCCGGTGCAATAAATGGCTCACCATCTTTGTCTTTTTCGACCGTCATGAAGGTGTCGTAGTCGTCGCGCGCCGGGTGGCCTTTTGGAAAGTTAAGCGTTTCAAACATGTGATACTGATCATCAATTTCACGCGATTGTTCGGCCACAAATCCCATACGACCGAAAATATCAATTAATCGTTCTATCTCGGTGCTCAGTGGATGATTTGTGCCATGTTCGGTGGGAAGAAGTGCAGGCAACTCACTGTTCGCATCAATTGGCGCGGTTACGTCGATCGGCGTGAGAGTTTCGCTTGTCAGTGCCTGTTCGCGCTTTTTAATTGCCGCTTCCAACGCTTGCTTCAGCTCGTTGATATTCTTACCAAACGCTGCACGATCACTCACGTCAATCTGACCAATCTTACCGTACAAAGCACGGAGTTCCGGAGCACGTAATAATTCGCGCGGCGTATCACTGCTTTCAGCGCGCTTTATAAGTTCTTGTTTGAGTGTTTCGATCTCTGACATCTGCGGTTTAGTATACGATAAATAGACCCGGTTGTC
>JASLDG010000029.1 GCA_030146045.1 Candidatus Saccharimonadales bacterium
CGCGCATGGCGTTTTTGAGGTAGATAACACGGTCTTTTTGTCCGACGACGATTAAAGTAGGCGTCGTAATTTCTTCGATTTCTTTAAAAATATTGCCTTGCATCACGACATTGCGGAGGCTCCCTACCCTCGCATGGTGTCCAACGCGTACCATGTCAGTGAAACTAACAGGATGGCGGGTTTTGCTTGGGTTGCGCGGCAGGATTTTTAGCGTGCGCCATATCGCTCGCTGGGCTTTTGAGAACAGGAGAATACGGTAGCGTATTCCGGTGGCAGCAATATCGGCGTAAGCTTCTTCGGGGCTCGAAAACATTGGTGGGTTAAATAAAACAAGATGAGAAACGCGCTCGGGATACAGCGCTGCATAGCGTAGTGCAATCAACGACCCCATGGAGTGGCCAACGAGTGCGAATGGCGCCATGACGCCAAGCTGGTCGAGTGTATAATGAAGCGCCTGAATTTGATTGCCGTAGGTATATGGAATAGTGCGCGGTTTTGGCGAGCGACCGTGGCCAAGAAGATCGATACGAATCACCTGATGTGTCGCTTCAAGTCGTTTGGCGAGGGAGTGGTAGTAGTGTGAAGACGCCAAATAGCCGTGGATCAGGACAATCGGTGTACCTTTACCGCTTATTTCTGTATGAAGACAATATGGTGAAGACGCCATATATTCTATTTTAGCAAATAGTTCACGAGGAGAGTGCTTGCGCTTCGCCCCTCCAGCATATAAAATAAGCGTAACCATGAAAAAAACAATCCAGAAACCCCATACATTTAGCGTCAATGTCTTTGGCACGATCGGTTACGTTGGCATTGTTGGAACGTGGGTGTTTTTGATCGCGGCAATCATTGTGCTTGTGAATGGCACCACCTTTATCGATACTCCTAGTCTTTACGTACCACCGCTCATCTCGTATGATCCATCGGCAACTCTCGTTGTCGCTCAGCCGATTGATCCATTGGCGCAGGGTGTTGTACGCTTTCTTCTCGTTGCTCTCCTTGTGGTAGCAACATGGCTCTTTTGTCATATGCTCGGAAAGGCAGTTTCTCGAGTAATTCGCCGCCTACTGCGACATTGGCATAAACGGGTAACTCTTCAGTCGCTTGAGCTGGCTAAACTTTCAATTGCTGCGGTCGGCCTGATATTTCTTGCGGTGCTTCTCTTTCTTTTTCCGCCTGAGCTTGCGTTGGGTCGGTTCGCGTTGGCATTGCTTGGGTTTGCAAGCGGTGTTGTGGCGGCGGGTGGTATCGGAGTGCAGCAAGTACTGGTGCGCCGGTACAAAGTGCGACTTGATGATGTAATCTAGATCACAGCTTCAAAGGGGGGTAATATCCTGTAGGTGGTATACTGAGAGCATGTATAAACGAGTTCTTCTGAAATTATCCGGCGAGCAATTGCAGGGCCAGTACGATGGTGGTTTTGACGCCGAGCGTGCGGCATGGATTGCGCGTGAAATCAAACCAATTATCGAGCAAGGTATCGAAGTTGTCATCATGGTAGGTGGCGGTAATTATGCCCGTGGCGCTCAACTGACGGGTGGTGGTGTGCAGCGCGTGTCAGCTGATAATATCGGTATGCTGGCGACAATTATGAACGCTATCGCGCTCGTTGACGTCTTTAACGCATCCGATCTCTCTGCTCGTGTTTTGACGAATATCAAGGCTGATCAGGTAGCTGATCAGTTTACGCATCGTCGAGCTTTATCGCATCTTGAAAAAGGTCGCGTCGTTGTGGCGGCGGGTGGTATCGGTCGCCCCTACCTCACGACCGATACGGCAGCGGTCAGTCTTGCGCTTGAGATGGACTGTGATGTGATATTAAAAGCTACCAAAGTAGATGGTGTATACACTGCTGATCCAAGTACCGATCCAACAGCAACCAAGTATGACCAGTTGAGTCTACGCGAAGCAGTCGAGCAGCCAAATATTCGTGTGATGGATCAGGCGGCGATCGCTCTGGCAGCTGATCATAATCAATCAATCATTGTGTTCGCTCTCCTCCAAGAAGGCAATATTGCAAAAGCAGTTGCTGGTGATCCTGTAGGTACAACTATTACGGCTAAGGAGCGATAGACATACCATGACTTCCCTCGAGCGTACGGTTGAGGCACTATTAGCACAAGCTGATGTGACGATTGGCGGTTCGCGGCCTCAAGATATCACAATCCATAATCCGGCTGTGTATGGACGAGTTTTAAAGGATCGCGAACTCGGTCTCGGCGAATCATACATGGATGGCTGGTGGGATAGCCCCCGTTTGGACGTATTTCTTACACAGCTCCTGAGTTCTGATGTTGCTTCTCGCGTAACATTAAGTCCAACCATTGTGGCATCAGGTGCTCGCCATATGCTCGCTGCGTCACTGACGAATCGCCAGTCGATTGGTCGTGCCAAGAAGAATGCCGAGCATCATTACAATATCGGCAATGATCTCTATGAGCTCATGCTTGACAATCGCATGATATATAGCTGTGGCTACTGGAAAGATGCCCGCACGCTCAACCAAGCGCAAGAGAATAAGCTTGATTTGATTTGTCGAAAGCTGCAACTGAAGCCCGGTATGACACTGCTTGATATAGGCTGCGGCTGGGGCGGATTTTCAGAGTATGCGGCACGTACCTACGGTGTCACGGTCACGGGTATCTCCC
>JASLDG010000040.1 GCA_030146045.1 Candidatus Saccharimonadales bacterium
CACTTGACGAAGACGGCGATGAGTTGGACGCACTGATCATCACAGACGAGCCGCTCCCGACGGGGATTTTCCTGGAAGCGCGTATTATTGGTGTCATGAAGTTCGTTGACGACGGTGAAGTCGATGATAAGGTTGTCGTAGTGCCGGCTGACGACCGTAACACGGGCAATGCCATCAAGAACCTTGCTGATCTTCCGGAGCAATTGATCAAACAGATCGAATTCCATTTTAATCACTACAAAGACCTCAAAAAACCAGGTACAACAGTGGTTGAATCGTGGGGCGATAGTGATGAGGCGAAGCGCGTCATCAAAGAATCAATTGAGCGTTGGAATAATAAGTAACCCGCTTCAAAAGCATAAAAACACCCGCTCGGGCAGCGGGTGTTTTTATTCGCCTTTACTCGTTTTGATTTTTGAACGCGCGCGGCGAGCTTTTTCACGGACAATACCGGCAGCGTGCGAAATGCCTTCGACGATACCGAGTTTTTTGAGCTGCTGGCGGATTTTCGCTTGTGCATGACTGGTTTTGACTAGGTCGAGCCAAGCTTTTTTAGGTAATGTCGTTTTGCGCGTAATGACCTCGACGATATCGCCATTTTGGAGCGGCTTATCAAAAGCTTGAATCGAACCATTAACACGGAAGCTATACGCATGCTTGCCAACGTCACTATGGACACGGTAAGCAAAGTCGAGTGGCAAGGCTCCTTCCGGTAGGTTATAGATATCGCCTTTTGGTGAATATACAAAGATGCGGTTACCAAATAGATCGATTGTGAGTTGGTCGTTACTGATTTCCGTGCCTTCACGGAGCTTGCTCGCGACTTCTTGCATCTGGGTAATCCACTGAAGCTCAGCAGGAAGACCGCCATTACCTCGCTTTTTTTGTGTATACGTTTTGGTCGACTTTTGCTCGTGATAATGGAAACTTGCAGCCAATCCGCGCTCAGCATACTCATGCATGTCATCGGTACGAATCTGGAATTCAACAATCTGTTTATTGGGTGTGATAACGGTCGTATGGAGACTCTGATAGCCATTGGGTTTTGGGATTGCGATGTAGTCTTTGATACGTGCGATCATTGGTTGGTACATGCCATGGAGAATGCCAAGTACACGGTAGCAGTCTTCCTTGGTTGGGACGATCACACGCAGCGCCATGAGATCGTAGATGTCGTCAATATTACCATCGACTTTGACAAGTTTTTTGTGCAAACTATAGATACTTTTCACGCGGCCATTCACCGTAAAACGCATGCCTTGCTTGGAAAGTTCGCGTTCGACTTCGGCGCGCACAATTCCGAGCTTGCGGGTGCTCTTGCCAAGACGCTTTTTCATGAGTGCTTGCAAATGTTTGAATTCCTTAGGGTCAAGATAGCTAAAGGCAAGCTCTTCGATCTGCATACGCACGCGCCCCATACCAAGCCGGTCGGCCATCGGGGCGAATACTTCGAGACTTTCGCGGGCGATCTTAATCTGTTTTTCGGGTGCCATGTGCTGCAAGGTACTGAGATTATGGAGCCGGTCGGCAAGTTTAATGATAATGACGCGCACATCTTGCCCGACGGCAATGAGGAGCTTAGAGAGATTATCCTTCGTTTGCGGCAGGTAGTTCGACAAGTCTTTCATGCCGGCACGTGCTTGGCTGACCTTGGTAACGCCATCAACAAGAAAAGCGACGTCGCGACCAAATAAGCTTTCGATTTCGCCGAGTGTTGCATCGGTGTCTTCGACGGTGTCATGAAGAACACCGGCAAGTACCGAGTCGATATCCATACCCCAATCAATTAGTGTGTACGCAACATGCAGTGGGTGAATAATGTAGGGCTCGCCGCTTTTTCGTTTTTGATCTCTATGCTTGTGTGTGGCGTAATCAATAGCATGCTCAAGCTCGAAGAGCTGGTTCTCGTCGTAGAATTCTTTTGCGAATGCTAGAAGTTCACGCTTTTTCATTGTATGTACCAGTATAGCAAAGTCCATATAACTATTTGCATAGCACCGCCCGAGTGCTATACAATGGATACCGAACGAACTAATGCTTATCAAAAAGGGGATTATAGGGCATGAGTCAGACGAAACTGGGCATTAACGGCTTTGGCCGTATTGGGCGCAACGCGTTTAAAATTGCGTTCGAACGAAGTGATGTTGAAATTGTGGCGATTAATGACTTGACCGACACGAAAACACTGGCATATCTGCTAAAACATGACAGCAACTACGGAACCTATCAGCACGATGTATCGTATGATGACCAGAGCATCATCGTCAATGGTAAGGCGATCAAGGTGCTCGCCGAGCGCGATCCGAGCGCGCTACCCTGGGGTACTCTTGGTGTTGATGTAGTCATTGAATCAACCGGATTCTTTACTGCCAAAGAGGATGCTGAAAAGCACATTACCGGCGGTGGCGCAAAGCGCGTGGTGATCAGCGGCCCTACTAAATCAGAGGGTGTTGATACGATTGTGCTGGGTGCGAACGAGGATAAGATTGATGGAGCGACGTCGGTCGTGAGTAACGCCAGCTGCACAACCAATAGCTTGGCGGCGGTGATGGCAATTTTGGATGCCGAATTTGGTGTCGAGAAGTCACTCCTGACAACGGTGCATAGCTATACCGCAAGCCAGGCGATCCAGGATGCGCCAAAGAAAGATCTGCGCGAAGGTCGCAATGGCGCTGAAAACATCGTCCCGACGACGACGGGTGCGGCAATCGCGGTTACCAAGACGCTGCCACAGCTCGAAGGTAAGTTTGATGGTCTGTCGATCCGTGTTCCGACTCCTGTCGTTTCGATCAGTGATGTCACGGCACTTCTGGGCCGAGATGTGACGGTCGATGAGGTCAATGCCGCATTCAAAAAAGCTGCAGCGGATCCGTTTTATCAGGGTATTTTGGCGGTGAGCGAAGAACCACTCGTCAGCCGTGATTACATCGGCGACAGTCATTCGGGTACGGTCGATCTGCTTCTGACGAAAGTCGTTGGCGGTAACTTAATCAAAATTGCTGTCTGGTACGACAACGAATGGGGCTATAGCAATCGCTTGGTGGAGCTCGTCGCTGATATCGGCAAGTCGATTAAGTAGTAGACAAGATACTGAAAACGACCCTCTTCTAGGGGGTCGTTTTGTATAAGCAAGGGAAAAGAGCAGGAAGATACGGCTTCCTGCTCTAGGGTGAGTACTACTTGTACGAGTTCGCCCCGCTACCGCTGAATCCCCTGGGGGGGATTGTAGTAGTCCGGCGTCTCCCTGAAGTGGTTTCGCTTGTTCATGTCGTACTTGGTGCCGTTCAGCTGATCGGCCGGCGTGGCACTGAGGTGCGAGTACGCCGGGCTCTGCACCGGCGCGACGTTGCCGTCGACCGGGCGGCCGAAGCCGAAGAACGACGTGAAGCTCGCGACCAGATCCTGACGGGTCTGGCAGAGCTTGACCACGCACGCAGCGATGATCAGGATGAACGCCGCGATGAGGCCGGTATCGTAGACCCAGTTGGGCAGATTGGTGACACCCTGGGGCATTACCTTCATGTCGCTCGCGATCTCACGGATCATGTCGTCCACCATCGCCTGGCGGGCCCAGATGCCGAGCATCAGGTGACCGAACAGGGCGACAGAGCTCATGTAGAACAGTGCCATCGGGGCGCGGTGCTGCCACCACGCCCTGGCGGCGTAGTAGGTTGCACCGAGCGCTGCGATGAGCAGCGTCAGCAGGGTCAGGGTCGTGTGTCCCACGATTTACCTTTCGGTAGAACGAATTGTTAACTCAACTATACCTTTTCGGGTAAAGCGAGTACGCTATGTATCCGTATATACATAGTGCCATTGTTCATTATACCAAATTATTGTATATTTGTCAACTATTAAGGATCGATGCAGTTGCTATATATAGCAATCCTGCTTATACTTAAGACATGAAGATTTACTTGGGGTCTGATCATAATGGCTATCGTTTGAAAGAAAAGGTGTTTGCCTATTTAGCAAAGCGTAATATTGCAGTCGAAGATGTCAGTGGTAAAGAACTTGATCCGAGTGATGACTTTCCTGAATTTGCTCAGGTGGCAGCACTCAAAGTAATTGGCGATGATGACAAGGACCCGCGAGCGATTCTACTGTGTGGTGGCGGTCAGGGTATGGCCATGGCAGCGAACCGGTTTCGCGGTATTCGCGCCAGTGTGATATGGGATGCCGAAGAGGCGCGTATGACGCGCAACGACAACGACAGCAACGTGCTCTGTTTGCCAGCGCGTGTGCTTGATATGGAAGACGACCGCGTATGGCAAGATATTATCGATACCTGGCTCCATACACCGTTTGCCTCGGCGCCACGCTATAAACGACGCAATGCTCAGATAGACGAGATAGGGTAGCCCGAGAATGACTGCGATGATTGTGCCAGCGGTACTGGCAGCGACACCAGATGAATACAAGGCGCAGCTCGAACGAGTGAATCAGTTTACGAATCGCATTCATGTCGACCTCAGTGACGGCGTGTTTGCACCGGTGGCAACCTTGCCGGTCGGGCAACTCTGGTGGCCGCAGACATGGCAGGTGGATGTACATGCCATGGTGGCGCGTCCATCGGAGTATCTGCCGACGCTTATCAATTTGCGTCCATCAATGATATTGCTGCATGCCGAAGTTGAAGAGGATATTATTCCGCTTCTTCGACATCTTAAGCAGATCGGCATCAAGGCAGGGCTGGTCATTATGCGCTCGACGGTGCCGTCAGATGTATCCGCACTGATTGCCGAGGCGGATCATGTCATGATCTTTAGTGGTGATCTTGGCAAGTATGGCGGCGTCGCTAATATGCTGCAGCTTGAGAAAGCTCGGCTTATTCGTGCGATTAACCCAGGTGCTGAAATTGGGTGGGACGGCGGTGTGACTGTAGAAAATGCCTTTAGTTTAATGCAAGGCGGTGTCGACGTATTAAATGTCGGGGGTACAATCGCAAAAGCGGCCGAACCTCGTGCGGTATATGAAGCATTGGTGCGAGAAGTGAGTAAACAAGGAGCGATATAAGAATGGATGGTGGGCAATTAACAATTCGACAACTCGAGCATAAGGCGATGGTGCTCCGTGAAGATGTGATTCGAATGCTGGAACGAGCAGGGAGCGGGCATAGTGCCGGGCCGCTGGGTCTCGCGGACATTTTTGCGGCGCTTTATTTTCATGTTTTGAATATTCGACCCGAAGAGCCAGAGTGGGCTGAACGCGATATCTTCTTCCTCAGTAATGGTCATACGGTACCTATTCAGTATGCGGCGATGGCTGAACGCGGATTTTTTAGCACTGATGAATTGCTGACACTTCGTCAGTTCGGGAGTCGTTTACAGGGGCATCCTGAGCGTACAAAGCTTCCTGGGCTTGAGAATACGAGCGGACCGCTGGGAAGCGGCCTCAGCCAAGGTGCGGGCTATGCCTATGCGCTGCAATATATTGACCACAATCCTCACCGGTTCGTCTATGTTGTGACTGGTGACGGCGAGCTGAATGAAGGTAATATTTGGGAAGCTGCCATGTTTGCGGGCAAGTACAAACTGAGTCAGCTGATTACCATTGTCGACCGAAATAATATTCAGATTGATGGCAGTACTGAGGATGTGATGCCGCTTGAAGACTTACGTGGTAAATGGGAGAGTTTTGGTTGGCATGTGCAAGAGATTGATGGACATAATGTCGAGAGCGTGATCGATGCGGTCGGCATGGCAAAGGCAGTCACAAACATGCCGAGCGTGATTATCGCACATACCATCCCTGGTAAGGGGGTCGACTTTATGGAATATGACTATCATTGGCACGGCGCACCGCCAAATAGCGAACAAGCCAAAGATGCACTTAAAAAGCTACGCAGTCTTGACGGACGAATTACAGGAGATTACGAATGAGCACCTACCCACTGACAGATAATCTATTTGCCGACGATGTGGCCAGGGAGCCAATTCGTGCTGGGTTTGGCCGTGGCCTTAAGCAAGCTGGCGAAGCAAACGAGCAGATTGTAGCTCTTTGTGCTGATTTGACAGAGAGTACGCAGATGCATCATTTTAAAGAAGCTTTTCCAGAACGATTTGTCGAAATTGGCGTCGCTGAACAAAACCTCGTCACGGTCGCGAGCGGTATGGCGCGTGCCGGTAAAATCCCTTTTACCAGTAGCTATGCAGCATTTAGCCCGGGGCGCAACTGGGAGCAAATTCGCACAACGATATGTTTGAATGAGCAGCCAGTCAAGATTGTTGGTTCGCACGCAGGGGTGAGTGTTGGGCCCGATGGCGCCACCCATCAGATGCTTGAAGATATCGCACTGATGCGCGTGCTGCCACATATGGTAGTAGTGGCACCTGGCGATAGTATTGAAGCCGAAAAAGCGACGCGACTCATTGCAGAAAACGGCAAACCGACGTATATTCGCTTAGCTCGCGAGAAATCACCGATTTTTAGCACGCCTGAGTCGCCGTTCGAAATTGGCAAAGCGTATGTGCTACGCGAAGGCAACGATATCACGCTGCTTGGTACTGGTATGATGAGTTATCAACTACTTGTAGCGGCAGAGCGTTTGGCAGAACACGGCGTTTCGGCAGAGGTTGTGCATGTGCCAACTATCAAACCACTTGATAACGAAACGATCTTAGCGAGCGTACGTAAAACCGGCCGCGCCGTGACTGCCGAAGAAGCGCAAGTAGCAGCCGGGTTTGGCAGTGCAGTGGCGGAGCTTTTGAGCGAGCAGTTACCGACACCTCTTCTACGTATCGGCATGCATGATCGATTCGGTGAGAGCGGTACGCCCGATGAGCTCCTTGAACATTTCGGCTTAACAGGAGATACAATGGCGCCGCAGATTCAGGAATTTATTGACACGACAGCACAATACCATAGGGAGGCATATCATGGATAAACAAATAGATGTACTAAGTGTGGGAGATATCGTTACTGACGATTTTATTAAGCTGCTTGATGATCAAGCGCGAGTCGACGACGAAAATGGAACGAAGCGCCTCAGTATGGAGTTCGGACTTAAGCTGCCATTTGATCACTCTGAAGTGTTGATTGGTGTTGGCAACGCAGCGAATGCTGCAGTTAGCTTTGCAAAACTAGGTCTTACCTCAAGCCTCGTGACAAATCTGGGTGATGACCAGCGTGGTCGCGACACGATTATAGAGCTTCAGAAGAAGAAAGTTGGCGTTCATTTAGTAAAGCAGCATGCGGGACACAAGAGCAATTATCACTATGTATTATGGTATGGCGAAGAGCGGACTATTCTTATTAATCATGAGAATTATCCATATCACTGGCCACGAATTGCGCCGCACGAAGTGCCAAAATGGGTATATTTTAGTTCGATTGCCGAGACTGCCGAGGCGTATCATGATGAGTTGACCGACTGGCTTGAGCGCGAGCCGACCGTTAAGCTTGCCTTTCAGCCTGGTACATTCCAGATTAAGCTTGGTGCCGAGCGGTTGAAGCGGCTCTATGCGCGCACCGAGCTACTGGCACTGAACCGCGAAGAGGCTGTTCTGGTGACGGGTGGCGATTATCATAATCTGCACGACTTATTCGATAAATTGCATGCGCTTGGTCCAAAGATTGTGTTGATTACAGACGGTCCAGCCGGAAGCTATGCGAGCGATGGCGCCAATCGATTTAAGATGCCCATTTACCCTGATCCAGCACCACCCAAAGAGCGAACGGGCTGTGGCGATGCTTACACGAGTACTTTCGTGGCGGCGCTCGCGAAGGGATATCCACTCGAGGGAGCTTTGCAGTGGGCGCCAATTACACCAACGAATGTCGTGCAGCACGTCGGCGCGCAAGCAGGTTTGCTTGACGAAGAAACATTAAAAGAATGGCTCGCCAAAGCTCCTGCTTGGTATAAGCCGGAGAGGATTTAACTATCATGAGTCTCAGTATTAACCAGATCCGTGCCAACACTCTGAGGGCTCGTCATTTATATCAACGCACGCGTTCACAGCAGTTTGCCGTTGGCGCGTTTAACATTGACAATCAAGAGACGCTTATCGCTGTATCTCGTGCTGCGCAAAAGCTTAATTCACCGGTACTCGTTGAGGTGAGTGACGGTGAAGTGAAGGCTATGGGGCTTGAGAATATTCGCGATATGGTTGATAACTACAAGGACGAATACGGCATCGAAATGTATCTGAATCTTGACCACAGTCCGACGGTCGAAGACTGTAAGCGTGCGATCGATGCAGGATACGAATTTATTCATATCGATATTTCGCAGGCGAATCATGATGCAACAACCGAAGAGATTATCGAGAAAACTCGTGAAGTCGTCGACTACGCACGCTTTACGGGTGCGCTGGTCGAGAGCGAGCCGCACTACTTTGGTGGATCATCGAATGTGCATGAGGAAGCGATTGACTACGATGAAATTAAGAAAACGTTTAGCACGCCGCAGGATGCAAAAGAATTTATCGATGCAACTGGTATTGATACATTCGCAGCGGCAATCGGCAATTTACATGGTAAGTATCCGGTGCCAAAAATACTTGATCTTGAGCTTTTGAGTGAGATTCGCCAAGCGATTGACTGCCAGATTAGCCTTCATGGTGGATCGGGTACGCCTCTGCATTACTTTGAAGAAGCTGCAAAGATCGGCGTAAGTAAAATAAACATTAATAGCGATATGCGCTATGTTTTTCGTAAAACACTTGAAAAAGTACTTGCCGAACATCCGAACGAATATGCGGTGGTAAAATTAATGCCTGATGTATATGAGGCGGTGCAGCAAGTTGTCGAGGAAAAGATTAATGCATTCGGTAGTGCTAATAAGGCTGTCGTGTAATGCCGAGCTATAAGAAGGGTGAAAAAGCTATGCGAGGGCAAGGAATCAAGCGACTATTTTTTGGGGGCATGGTGGCAATTGCAGGCGTAGTTTTAGGAAGTTGCTATGCAGCAAATACACCTGCTCAAGCTCTCGAGGATCCTGCATCGTTTGCTGTTGAGGCCGAGGCATTGTCGTGGACGCCAGCTGGTGCCACCACTGTTGTGGCCTCAAGTTCTGCGTCGGCGGGTAACGCGGTTGCGGCAACAGGTGCAGCAACCGGGACGGTGACGGGCTGGACTGGTGCGCTTCGCCAAATCAGCATCACCGCGCGCGGTGATCAATGCCAAGGAGCTCCAATCATGCAAGTAAAACTAGACGGCGCTTTAATTGGCACCACGAATGTAACGTCGACCAGTTGGACGACTTATCAATATCCTGTGAATGTGCCAGCAGGGACACACGAGCTGAGTGTGAGTTATGTTAATCCGTACAACCAATGGTTCTTCTCATGGAATATCTGCAACCGCGCCCTTCATGTTGATAAGGCCGATATTTATGGCGCAAGCTCGACGACAGGTGAAGTACCAGTGTCTGCCAAATATGTTTCGCTCGGTGATTCGTACAGTTCAGGTATGGGAAGTGAAAAAACACCGACGACTCCGGTGAATACCGGGGTATATGATCCAAGCGCAGGTAATTGCTATCGCAGTACGATTTCAGCTGCTCGCTTGCTTGCCGCCGCTCGATCCTATGCGTTGACAGACGTGAGTTGTGCAGGTGCAACCACGGCCAACGTACTCAGTAGCGGGCAATATGGCCAGGCAGCGCAGATAACAGGGGTGACATCTGATACTAAGTTAGTGACATTGACGATAGGTGGTAATGATGTCGGCTTACTCAGTTTTATCAGTTGTGCGATTGAGAGTGAATGTACTACTGCATCACCAACAACGCAAGCAATTCAAGCGGCTACTGCACAGCTGCAGCCAAAGATTACTGCGGTTCTCACGGCAATTAAGACGGCGGCACCAGGCGCGCAGATCCGTATCGCCGGCTACCCTTATTTGCTTGGCCTGCCTGATACGACAACAACCGGGAACTGTACGGTAGCGTCTCTTAGTGAATTGCAGTTGTTTGCGAACCTGACGGTACAAGTCAATAACGTGATCAAGCAGGCAGCGCAGGTATCAGGTGCGTCAGTGCAATACGTTGACCCGCTACGGACGGATTCTCCGTTTATGCAGCGCGATAATGATCTTGATCGTGGTGGATGCTCAACAAATGCTGCTCGATTGTTTAACGGTCCGGTCGACGAATCTGGCTACTGGCATCCAAACGCTGGTGGGTTTGATGCTTACTATCGACTGTATGCCCAGTCGTTATAGTTGTAGAGTAGCAAGCATACACATGATATACTGAAATGAATATGGGTGGGATACAAACGAAAATTATCGCTGTTGGTGCGGCGGTGCAGGATGTCTTTCTAAGCGAGAGCTCCGAGTTTAAGCCGGTCGAAAACAGTTTACACGAACAGACGATGGCACTTACTCTGGGGGGTAAGGCAAACGTCAACCACATCACCTTTAGTACAGGTGGTGGCGCGACGAATGCGGCGGTAACGTTTGCCCGCCAGGGTATTGAAGCAGTATTTATGGGGGCAATTGGTGATGATCCGGCTGGGCGTGCGGTCCTTGATGATCTTGATAGGGAAGGTGTTGATACGTCTGGGGTATATTATGATCACCGTTATCATACCGGATACTCTGTTTTATTGTTGGCGCCGAATGGCGAGCGAACGATTCTCACCTATCGCGGCGCTTCGACACACTACCAAGCGGGGCATTTTAATCTAGGCGGATGGCGAGCAGACTGGCTCTATGTCTCGACATTGAATGGTAATTTCTCGATTCTTAGCCAACTATTCCATGACGCTCGTGCACGTGGCATGAAGATCTGTTTTAACCCGGGTAAGGGTGAGTTGGCGCATCCAGTCAAGCTCAAGACGTTGCTTGAGGATGTCGAAGTGGTATGTCTGAACCGTGATGAGGCCGCGCTTATCGTAGAAGGGCAATCTATAGAGGAACTTGCTCGGCATCTCCATCACCTTGTGCCGATTGTGGTTGTGAGCGATGGTCCGAATGGAGTAATTGCGACCGATGGCAAGGGGATGGTACGCGCCGGTATGTACGAAGATGTACGTGTGATTGATCGAACCGGCGCAGGAGATGCATTTGGATCGGGTTTTTTGGCTCGTTTTGCGATGGGCGATTCGCTGAAGCAAAGCATTATCTTTGCAAGTGCGAATGCGACGTCGGTTGTACGGCATATTGGCGCAAAGCAAGGTATTTTACATGCTGGTGCCAGGCTGCACGAGATGCCTCTGCATGAAAAAGATTATTAGCATAAGCGTGATATAATTAGGGAGATTATGGCGAAGGTTCTACAGGAATTATTGCAGGCGGAAGAGCCGCTCTTTACAGCGAGTTTGACGCAACTGGAGCGTGCTAGCGGCCACAAGGGTGCTGATGCGCGGTTAATTGGCGATATCTTACGCTCGGCGCACGACCGTATTCGTCAGATGGGGCTTGATCCAAAAGATTCAACAGGCAAAGAGATATATCAAGCACTCATGAATCGGGTTGCTCGTGATAACATTCATCTTGCCGAGACGATCGGAGCGACAAAGCCTGAGGACGTTGCGCATATGGTTCCCCTGATGGTTGCTGCTGCCGATAAAGCGGCATTTCAGCGTAAAGTTTTTGTCTTGAAACATGATGTTGCGCGTCGCTTACTCACAACGATGCCGCCAAAAAATCTCATGAAGACACTTGGGTATAGTTCGGTAGACGCACTATTTGAAGGTGAAGATTTCGATATGCTCTATACGGCGCTGCGCTTTTCGGAGGGGGCGGATTGGCTGGTTGAATATAATCAACTGTTTCGTGACGTGAAGGCCGATGATTACGAAGAGCGAGATCTTCGAATCGTGATTATGGATCAACGGTACGAAAAACTAACGGAGAAGTTTGTTGTAAAGAAACTTCACAATGTGACGCACGTGAAGGAGCTTGGGGTAATTGTTGTTGTACCAATGAAGCAAAAAACGATGCGTGGCTTGGCGCTCAAGACATTGCCATTGCTGCTCCACTACATGAACGAAGTGAAGCTCTACTCGACGTTCTTTAAAAAGCAGGCAACGCGTAAAAATTTTGGTACTATTGTGGTTGATACGCTTATTGCAGATTCAAGTAATGTTGCACAAATGGCGGGCCGAGCGGTTCACTGGCGTGTCATTCAGCGTTACTTTGGTAAACTTGACGGCGAGGCACATCCTGAAGCTTTTCAGCCGCATGTGCAGCCGGAAGACCTTCATTGGCGCCGTGCAGAGGATATGTTATTTGAGATTGATCCGTCGCTTGAGTTTTGGCGTAATCTTGATTATGTGGCGCTTATGAAAGATGACTATCCAGTGGCATTTAATCTATTCGATATTAGCTTTGCCTATTCGAATAGAGAGTCGTACGATCGACGATACGCGTATCATTTTCGCGAGAGCCTATGGAATGAGATTTTTATACGATACATGGGATTCTCGAACTTACGGGATCAAGTGCTACTGCAGCTCGATAACGATACGATTGCACCAGAAAAATTAACACCAACGACGGGGAGATATCGATAATGAAATACCAAATTTGCGTATCAGGCGCGGCCAGCGGTGCGACCGTAACTGCATCACACCAACTTGCCTATGATCTAGGTATTGAAATTGCTAAAGCGGGTAAAACGCTCCTTACGGGTGCAACGGTCGGC
>JASLDG010000008.1 GCA_030146045.1 Candidatus Saccharimonadales bacterium
CTGAAGAAACTACTTCCAAGAAAAAAATACTGTTAGTCGAAGATGATATTGCCTTGGCAGCTGTTTATCGATCACGTCTTGAGCTCGAAGATTTTGAGATCATTGAAGTCAATAACGGCGAAGCCGCGCTTGAGGCTGCAAAGCATGAGCAGCCCGACCTCATCTTACTTGATGCTATGATGCCTAAAATGAGTGGCTTTGATGTACTTGAATCGTTACGCAGTACTCCGGAAACGGCCACGATTAGGGTTATTATGCTTACTGCGCTCAGCCAGTCGAAAGATAAAGAGCGCGCCGAGGAACTAGGTGTTGATGAATATCTTGTTAAATCACAGGTTGTTATTGGCGATGTGGTCGACCGTGTGCGCTACCATCTTACCTAAGCTCTGACTATAATCTTGCTATATACAAATACACCCTGCCTTATACGAAGCAGGGTGTATTGATTAAGGGCGTTATTTATTTAACGATGACCTGAGTACGTGGAGTTGTCTTGCCTGTAAATTTACTCTTGCGAACTTTAGCAAACTCAACGACACCGTCAATTGCGGCGTGGATTGTAAAGTTACGGCTAATATAGGTGCCTGGGCCGGCAATCTTGGTTGCGCCGGTTTGGCGAACTAATACTTCACCAGCTTTTACTTTTTGACCACCGAAGCGCTTAACACCAAGGCGCTGACCGGCATTGTTGTGGATATTCTTGCTTGAACCACCTGCTTTGACGTGTGACATGAAAACTCCTTAGGTTTATAAAATCAATCCGTTTAATTATAGCGTAGGGCAACGGAAAAAGCAAGAGGCAAATATACGATGCCAGACAGGTGGCTTTATCTATCTCAGACCTGTAATCTGTAGCGTCGTGTAGTAGCGCGTCTAGGTTAGCTCTTTGTTAAAATGAGCAGTTCCCGTGCAACCACTTGATCATCGCGATGATAGAGTAATTCTTGTGTGCGCACATTTTTGAGTTGAACGCGGGCAAAGCCAAGTTGATCAAGAGAGTTGATCAGTGGGAGATGCGTAACTGAGCCATCAAGTGCTTTCCAGGCAGGGACTGCGACACAAAGCGGCGTGCCAGGGGCGAGTTGGTTTGATAGATTCGATAGGAATGTACTAATGATGTGATTGCAGTTACCACGAACCTCAGCCAACTTGATGGCTGACGGCGGTGCGCTAAAAGGCTGACCAAGGTAGGTTTCGGTCGCGACGGCATCGACTGGCATGCGCCAAGTAGCGGTCATGGCATCTGCTTGCTGTAATGAAATTGTACCCGGGGCATGCGAAATCGTTTTAAGCCAGTCGAGATTCGCTGTCGAGTAGTCAATCATTTTCTCAGAAAGGTCGGTGCCATATGCATGATATCCGAGTAGGAGCGCTTCTTGTAGGAGGACGCCAGTACCGCAAAAAGGATCAAGAATACGTGCTCCTGGCATCGGGTGTGTGAGGTTGATCATGATTTGTGCGAGCTTTGGCGGTAGCATGCCAACAAAAGCGTCTCGTTTTGGCCGCTCTTGATCGCGGCGAGCGAGTGAAGTGATATTTTGCGCGCCAACACTTTCGGCAATAATGATGGATCCCGCTTGATTGCGTACAACGAGCAATTCGACTTTATTTGGTGAGAGCCCGAGTTTGTTATGATGGCTGGTGGCAGTATTGAGCGTCGGCTCAACATTTGGAAGAAGGCGTAGACTGACTCCGTGCTCACGAAGTTTCTGCTTGAGTATAATACCGGTTTTTTGGATATCGCGAGGTTTTTCAGGAAAACCATAGGCACTGATACCGAGAGTGATTTTACTTTCACTTGCTCGCCATGCCTCCGTGTAAGCGCGAACGATTTTCATACTTGCACGCCGCCAGTCGCTATTTGAAAGTTCTGCTACGATACGACCTGCCTTAAGTGTACCGCCAAGCTGCTCGATATCTATGTGCGATGTGTCTACTCGGGCACAAGTAGGCGAAAACCAAGTAGTATGCTCAAAAGATCGCTCAAGTTCGGCCATGCCGAGAGCGGGTTGTCGTCCAAGTATCGCTATGTACATAGTATTAGTATATACTAAAAGCATGTCTTTTCGAGGTTGGCTCAGTATTGTTACCTTTGTGCTCATCGGTGTAGTGCTTTTCTTTTCACGTCATGAGCTCCATCATGCCTGGCGTCTACTTGAGCGTGTCGATATCTGGATACTACTACTGCTTATTCCAATGCAGGTAGTGGTCTATGTTGCGGGTGGCGAGATGATGTTTAGTTATTTACGTCAGAGTAATAAGTTGCGCAAAAAGCAGTCACCATTTGAGCTGGCATCAATTGCCCTTGAGGGTAACTTTGTCAATCATATCTTGCCAAGTGGGGGAGTGAGCGGTGTGTCATATTTGACGTGGCGTATGGGACACTTGGGTGTGTCGCCTGGCCGAGCAACGATGGCACAAGTTGTGCGTCATGCGATGGGTTTCGTCGCGACAGCAGTTCTTTTGATGATATCAGTCTTTGCGGTGACAGTTGACGGTGATGTAAATCGATGGGTTATTTTAATGAGCTCACTCATTATCGGCGTTATGGGCCTGGCGATTTTACTGACAATTTTTTTACTCAGCAGCAAACGGCGAATCGATCGCTTTGCCTCATGGCTTAGTAGATTCCTGAATAAAGCGACTCGATACATTACGATGGGACGTAAAACGAGTCTTGTGACAGAAGATCGATTGCTTGAGTTTTTCGAAGACATGCACCGTGACTTTTTGGAGCTGCGACATGATAAACGGCTTTTGATTAAGCCGTTTTGGTGGGGGATGCTGTTTATCGCACTTGATGCAGGGCTCTTTTTTGTAACCTTTTTAAGTCTTGGGCATGTCGTGAATCCAGCAGTGATCCTCATCGCTTATTCAGTGGCAAGTGTAGCAGGATTTTTCGTCTTAACACCTGGTGGTGCAGGTGCTTATGAAGCAACAATGGTGGCGTTTTTAACCATCGCCGGTCTATCATCAGGCACGGCGATTGCTGGCATCGTATTAGCGCGAACAGTTATTTTACTCACTACAATTGCACTTGGAGCGGTTGCGTATCAACGGGCACTGATGCGGTATGGAAAACAGTCTCATTAAAGTAACCCCATCAGAGTTTGTTGCGTTGACAAATCAGACGCTTGAATATGCCTACCCAAGTATTGCAATTGAGGGTGAGATTGCTTCGTTTAAAATTAATCAGCAAAAATATGTCTTTTTTGATCTGAAGGACACAGAAGCTACAGTCAATTGCTTTATGTCGCTATATCAACTGCGTATTGCTCTTGAGGATGGGATGCGCGTGATCGTCGTTGCGTCCCCAAAGGTGACGCAGTGGGGTCGATTTAGTTTGACGGTTCGCTCAATTCGCCCAAGTGGCGAGGGGAGTATTAAAAAGAGTTTCGAGCTTTTGAAAGCTAAGCTTGAGGAAGAAGGTCTTTTTGCACTTGATCGAAAACGCGTACTTCCATCGATACCGCACCATATTGGGGTTATTAGTAGCACAGGCGCCGCTGGATACGCTGATTTTCTTAAGATCCTTGATGATCGATGGTCGGGAATGCGTGTTGACGTGGCGCATGTGCAAGTGCAAGGCGAGGGAGCGGCAGACCAGATTATTCGCGCACTGCGTTACTTTTCAGAGCTTGAAGAGCCACCGCAAGTAGTTGCATTGATTCGAGGAGGGGGAAGTGCTGATGACTTGGCGGTATTTAATGACGAGCGTCTCGTGCGTGCAGTAGCAGCGAGTCGCGTGCCTATTATTACGGGGATCGGCCACGAGGTTGACGAATCGCTGGCTGATCTTGCGGCCGACGTGCGTGCAGCGACACCAAGCAATGCTGCGCAGTTGATCGTACCTGATAAACAAGCAATTCGCGATACGGTTCGCCGCCTCATTGACGGGCTTGCACCGCGCATGGAACGAGAAGTTGAAGCGCTCCAGCGCGAAGTACGATCACTGATGCTTCAGGCTCTCGAGCGCACCGATACGGCAGTTGAGCAATACGAATGGCAACTTGGCAGTCTTTCTGAGCGTTTGCGAGCATTTGATCCATCTCGGGTTTTGGGGCGGGGGTATGCTATCATTCGAGGCCAGCCGATCCCTGGTGCGGCTATAGAGCTCGAAACAAAACAAGCTATAATACATGCAGAGGTAACGTATGTCCAAGACAAGTAAAACAATTGAACAAAAGATAGATGACCTACGTATGCAGGTTGCATGGTTTGATAGTGATGAATTTATCCTTGCCGAAGCTGTCGACCGGTTCAAGCGGGCTGAAGTGTTGGCGACTGATATTGAGCAGGATCTCATGTCGTTTAAGAACACGATTACGGTGCTGAAGCAGCGGTTTGACGAGGAAGCGTAGGTGATTATCCTGTATATCGTAGTGGCTCTTGTGATTCTTTTTGGGCTCGTGGCGTTTCGAGGTGCGCCTTATGTGCCAAGTCATCCGAAACAGGTCCGGAAAGCATTTCAAGAGCTCTTTCCACTGACGGAGGCCGATGTTGTTGTTGATGCTGGATCGGGCGATGGGCTTGTACTTCGTATTGCGGCACAGCGGGGTGCGCGAGCGATTGGCTATGAGCTAAACCCATTGCTTGTGCTCGCTAGTCGTATATGGTCGCGTGGCAATACTTTAGTTGAGGTTCGATTGGCCGACTTTTGGCGGGCTACGCTTCCATCTGATACAACGCTTGTCTATGTCTTTAGCGTTTCACGCGATGTCGCTAAACTCGAGCGTCACTTTCAGAAGGTCGCAACCAGCCAGCAGCGTTCCTTTCATATTATGATGTATGGTGCGCCGCTTCCGACTCTTCCAGCTAAGGCTACAATGGGCGCGCATGTTCTTTACGAGGTTGCGCCAGGTCTTAAGATGGATAAACAGGGCTTTACAGAGTGAAAAGCCATAAGTATAATGGGCGACATGATGACACAACGACATAAACACGAACAAGGGCTTATCTCTGGACTACAGGTCGCAGTGATTGGCCTAGGAGCTTTAGTGCTTGGTATCGGCTCATTTGCGATTTGGGCTTACGTAAGCTATAACGAGGCAAGCCAGAACTTGCAAGCAAAGATTGATGTGGCGGTTGCCAACGGTCAAAGAGATCAGCAGGAAAAAGACCAGAATGCTTTCGACGAAAAAGAGAAGCAGCCAAACCGGACATTTAGAGGGCCTGATGACTACTGTGGCCTCACATTTAACTATCCGAAGACCTGGTCGGCATTTGTGAGTGACGCGGGTACTGATGGAGGAAGCTATAAGGCTTATTTCAATCCGGGTATGGTGCCTCCTATTGATTCAAAACAACAATATGCACTACGTGTTGTTATTGAGCAAAAAGATTACGATGCGGTTCAGGCACAATATGCAGGACTTGTCACCAAGGGGTCGCTCAAGCAAAGTAGTACGAGCTCAAAGGGCCTCGACGGGGCGCGTCTTGATGGATCGTTCTCAAATAATATCCGTGGTGCAGCAGTTCTTTATAAATGTCGTAACTATACTATAAGTGTGTTTACTGACGCCGATACACATAAACCCGACTTCGATAAACTCGTTCAAACAATCGAGTACAACAAATAGCTCTCGGGTCTTAGTATCCAGTCTTGTTCCCTCCATGCTACACTAAAAAGGTGAAGCAGGAGGGAACTGTTGGATTTGAGGGGGAATCAACTGCCGGTTTAGACGGCAGTTTGGTAATGGCCGCGCATGAACTGAAAGCGCCGCTTGCTTTAATTCGTCAGTTGACCATTGGACTAGAGCTCGCAAGTGACCCACTTGAAAAGCGGCAGCTGCAAGAGCGTATTCGTTTGACAGCTGAACGATCCCTTCGCATGACGAGCGATATAACGGTGGCAGCTCGTCAGGATACACTTTTCGAACTTGAACCTATTCAAACGGTGCAATTTTGCCAAGAGGTTGTCCGCGAATTATCGCCATTATTTGCTGCTAAAGGACGCTCAATTGGTGTGCGGACAGTGCGTCGAGCACCTCTTGCGGTTGCTCACCGTGAGCTCCTGCGCCGGGTGCTCGTAAATTTTGGTGATAACGCACTTCACTATGCACCAGAAGCCTCGCATGTCGAATTTTCGATCTCGACACATGGGAATTTTGTGCGGCTTGGAGTGCGCGACTATGGTCCAGCGCTACCGCGTAACACCTGGAAGCGAATCGCCGGAGCATTGCAGAAATCAACGCCTCATCCAGTTAGCACGCGTCCCCAGAGCAGCGGGTTGGGCCTCTATCTTTCACAGCAGTTTGCCGATAAGATGGATAGTTCGATTGGAATCGTGCGCCATCGTGATGGTACAACGTTTTATATTGATCTTATGGCTTCGCGTCAACTTTTATTGTTATGAAAAAGGTACTGCTGGTTGAAGATGATGAATGGCTTGCGCAACAATTTGCGCTGATCTTAGCTTCGGAATATGACTGTCAGATAGTAACCAACGCGTATGATGCAATTGCGCGAATCGATATTGAATCGTTTGATGCTTTGCTTCTCGATATTTTTTTGGCCGGTAGTAACGGTATAACACTTCTTCATGAGCTGCAATCCTATACGGATACTGCGCGAATACCAGTGGTGGTGTGTAGCTTGGCGGTAGGTGACATGACACTCGATGAGTTGGCGCCTTACGGCGTGAAGGCGCTTCTTGATAAACAAACAGTTGAGCCGGATGGACTACGCCGTGCGCTACATGAGGCGTTGCTGGCATGAAGACGATCAAAACTCAAGGGATTATTTTACAGCGAACAAATTACGGAGAGGCGGATCGTATTTTGCAGCTCCTGACTCCTGTTGGACGATTTGGTGTAATGGCGCGGGGGGTTCGCCGCGAAAAATCAAAGCTTGCCGGTGGTATCGAACTTTTTGCGGTTAGTGATATTGTGCTCGGTGAAGGCAAGGGTGATCTTAAGATTTTAGTATCGGCTCGGCTTAAGGTCTTTTATCGACATATTCTTGAGGACTATAGCCGACTTGAATGGGGGTATTGGGTGATTGGCTGTGTCCGTCGTGAAAGCGATGACATTGCGACAGATGAATGGTATAGCATGCTTAATGAGGTACTAGCCGCGCTCGACCAAAAAGAGGTGCCATTGGCATTAGTTCAGGCGTGGTTTTTCGTGCGTGCGGCCGCAGTGCTCGGTACTGAACTTAATACGGCTCGCGATGTAACGGGCACACGTCTCACTGCTGATGCGATCTATCGCTATGATGAGCATGAGCGCGGTTTTGTATCAGCCGTGAGCGGTGCTGTGACAGCTGAGCATATCAAGATTTTACGCTTGCTTGCCACGCAATCACTTGCGACGATTGTTCATATTGGTGGTCTGGGTAGTTATTTGGCGGAATGTGTTGATATCGCGCGGCGACACGCGGCACTTGACTAGGGGTGACTGTGGTATACTAGCAACTAGTATGGCAAAAGAATCAAAAAACGAAGCAATGGAATCAATTGTAAGCCTGGCAAAGCGCCGCGGATTTATTTATCAGGGAAGTGATGTGTATGGTGGCTTGTCTGGTACATGGGATTATGGTCCGCTTGGTGTGGCACTTAAGCGTAACATTATGCAGCTATGGTGGCAACATTTTGTTGATGCGCGTGATGACATGTATGGTGTTGATGCAGCGATTTTGATGAACCAGAAAGTATGGCAGGCCAGTGGACATGTCGATACCTTTGTTGATCCACTTTGCGAAGATACTATCAACCATCGCCGTTTTCGCACTGATCATATCCTGAAAGATAATGGCGTTGACCCGGAAGGTATGACGATGCAGCAAATGGATGAAGCAATCGCTTCACAGGGCATCAAGAGTCCTGATGGCAATCCGCTGAGCGAGTCACGTACGTTCAACATGATGTTTACAACACATGTTGGCGCCACACATGACGAGTCATCGGTCAGCTATTTGCGCCCAGAAACAGCTCAAGGCATTTTCACGAATTATAAAAATGTTGTCGATGCGTTTTATCCCAACTTACCGTTCGGCATTGCGCAACAGGGCAAGGCATTCCGTAATGAAATCAGTCCGCGTGATTTTGTATTTCGTTCACGTGAGTTTGAGCAGATGGAGATTGAATATTTCGTGCATCCCGATAAATGGCAAGAGGCCTTTGATGAATTACTGACAAGTACGCACGAGTTTTTAGATAAGCTTGGTCTCGCGAAGGAGCATGTTCATGAACTTGATGTTCCTGTCGAAGACCGCGCGCATTATAGTAAAAAAACAATTGATATCGAATTTGATTTTCCAATTGGCAAAGAAGAGCTGATGGGTATTGCGTATCGTACTGATTTCGATCTTGGTAATATCCAACGAGTCAGTGGTCGTAATATGGAATATATGGTTAAGGGCACAAATGAGAAGTTTGTACCGCATGTTATCGAGCCAAGCTTTGGAGTGGAGCGAGCTCTCATGGCGGTGCTGACTGAGGCCTACACTGAGGATGAGGTGAATGGTGAGAAGCGCGTTGTCATGAAATTTCCAGAGCATCTTGCGCCGATCAAATATGCAGTGAGTCCACTCCTCAAAAACAAACCAGAGCTTGTAGCGAAAGCGCGTGAAGTCTATGCGATTCTTAAGAAAAAGCACGGCGCGGTCATGTGGGACGATAATGGAAATATCGGCAAGCGCTATCGCCGCCAGGACGAAATCGGCACGCCACATTGCGTTGTAATTGACTTCGATACCCTAGAGGATGATACCGTGACAATCCGTGATCGTGATACGACAGAGCAGACACGCGTTGCTATGCAGGACTTGTAGAAATTTATGGAAGATGACTATCGGTCAGATTTTGAAGCGCCGGAGTATACGGTGGTGGATGTAAAGCGTGTAGGCGATCAGGTGATCCGTACGGTGGTGATGGACGGCGAAGTGCAAGAGTTTGTCGCGAGCCGAACGCTCTACCTTGAGGGCAACGTGCTGACCGCACTTCCGCCTGACGCGACTATTTAGCGCTGCGTCGTTTTGAAAACGGTACCTGTTGCTTAGGGAGGCCAGACTCCAAGAGCTTGATAGGGTGGTACGTGATGAGCTTGAGCGCAGTTGCTATATGTTTGATGAAAGATTCTTTAGCTGTGCGAGGGTCGGCAGTGTCGCGTGGATCGAAGGCGAGCACAAGCACTGTTTCGTGGATGAACCACTGTTTGAGATGTGTCAACCGGTATCCTCGGTAGATAAAGTACAAACTGATAGCAAGCAGGGTAGCGACGATACTACCAATGAGCGTGGTAGTGGAGAGCATTGCAGTATGCGATGCTGTTTGAGTGGCTATGATTGCGGTGTCGCTATCTTCACCAGTAACACGAGAATAGACACCTTCTACCTCTTCCTGATGCGATTCAACGCGAGGTTGTGTTTGCGAGTGCCCATTTGCATCGGGCGCAACTCTTGAGGGTACGGTGTTTGTTGTGCTAGAAGACGGACTTGGTGCAGTGCTGCCACTGGTTGATGAGGTGCCAGTTGCTGGTGTTGTTGTAGATGGGATGGTTGGTGTTGTTGCTGATGTCTGGTCGAGGATGGTGTAAGTGGCATTTGTTGTTGGACTTGCAGTTGGAGATGAAAGCAGCCCTGTTCCAAGAAGCCCGGTGCTTGTTTGGTTTGTACCGGTAAATTTCAACGTGACTGAACCAGCTGCAAGCGCTTTGAAAGTAAAGCCAGCGACAAATTTATCAGCTGTACCTGTTGCTCCACCGGTTCCGGTAACCGTAGCGCTACCCGTCGCATTATCATACTGTGCGGTCGTTGTGAAATCAGTGCCAGTTGTCTGTTTTGCGGTGATTGCAAGGCGGGCAGGGTCGTATTTAAATGATGATTCAACATTACTCGCGTTGGTATTATTGAGGCGTAACTGTACAGTGAAAGTAGCATCTTGTGCGATGGTGCCGCTGGTTGGGTTGAAATAGAGCCCCGCTGGTGCTGCATGAGCGGTTGCTGTCACAAAAATGGATTGTGCTACAAGAAAACCGATAGTGAGTGTTGTAAGAAAGGTGCGTTTCATAATGTTTTTATTTATGTGATGACTATAGTTTTATACTAGCATAAAAAGTATAAAAAGTCAATAGGTAGATTATGGTATAATAAACAAACAATGAACACAATCGATATTATGAAAACGGCAGCACTGAGCGCTGGTGAGTATATGGCTCAATCGAATGAGCGTGAACAGCAGAATAAGACAAATACCAAGGATTTTGTGACGGTCGCTGATATTAAGTCGCAAGATATGTTACACAAGACGTTAGCTGAGCATTTCCCAGATGCGGTGATTTTATCTGAAGAGGATAGCGAAGAAGACCGTGCACAATTATTTGACGAAGACTTTACGGGTTTTGTGCTTGATCCGATTGACGGTACCTATAATTTCAAGCGTGACATGAAGGAATCGGCGATTTCAATTGGTCAGATTACACTCGGGCGGTCAGTTGCTGGAGTCATTTACGATCCATATAAGCAAGAGCTTTATTGGGCAGAGGAGGGTAAGGGCGCTTTTTGTAACGACCAACCAATCTCAGTAAGTACGCAAGCGGAGCTTGCGAGTGCGTCGGTCACGACCAGCAACAGTTATGATGATGCGGCAATGGCACGTAATCTACGCCGCCACTTGGCTATTTATGAAAAGACAGGAACGATGCCATGGACAACATGTCCTGGCAGCGGTGTATTGATATGGGCGCAGGTAGCAAGTGGCCGGACTGATGTGTATCACCACAATGGTTTGAAGCCATGGGATAACGCAGCTGCATTTTGTATTGCCAAAGAGGCCGGTGCGACCATTACCAAGCTCGATGGTGGAGCTGCGCGATTCACTGATGCGGCTATTTTGACAGGAACACCCGCCATTGTGAGTAAACTGCGCGAACTTTTTGATCGTGACGATTTTGATAAGGACTTACTGCAATAGTGACGCGTCCCCTGCGTTTTGGTATTGTTGCCGACTGCCAATACGAGCCAATCGATGACGAGATTTTTACTGAAATCGATGGGCGGCATGTGCATTACAAATTTCATCGCCTGACGCAAGCTAAGCTGCGTGAAGCGGTGGCGACGTTTAATCAGGCAAAGGTAGAGTTTGTAGTGCATCTTGGTGATTTTACCCAAGGTGGACTTCGTCATGCCGCAGCGCTTCAGGAAGAGCTGGTGAAGCTAAACATGCCATTGTATCATGCGCTCGGCAACCATGATTTTGATACTGAGCGTGATACGGCAGCGGTGCTGGCGGCATATGATATGAAACATCCGTATTATAGCTGGACGCATGACAAGTATCGGATGATTGTTCTTGATACGAATGACTGTGCAACGTATCGACACGATACCGACGCGCCGATGTATATAAAGGCAGAGGCCTTGCTGAAGCAGTGCCAGGAGCGGCAGGCGCTGAATGCCTATGCTTGGAATGGGGGTGTAAGCTCTCTGCAATTACAGTGGCTCCAGGCGGAATTAGCTGATGCTTCGGCTCATGCGCAAAAAGTAATTCTTTTTTCTCACCATCCAGTGTTTCCGCTTGGTTCACTAACACTGTTGAATGCCCCCGAAGTGTTGGCGGTGATCGACTCGTATCGCGACACCGTGCTAGCGTACATTAATGGCCATAATCATTTTGGGTCGGTTGGCGTGCGAGCAGGCATGCCGTACATTACCGTGCCGGCGCTTCTTCATGGTGAGAGTAACGCCTATGGGATTGCTTCGGTCGACACCGACAAGCTCTGTATCGAAGGGTATGGCCGGGTGCTAGATATGGAATTTGAGCGGACGGTCGCTGCAGACCGCTTGTCTTCGTAGTACAATAGGATAATGATTGTTTATTATACTGATGGGAGCGCGAGCCCAAATCCTGGCCCTGGAGGATTTGCGGTGATTAAGGATGGCACACCCTATATGCTTGGTGGCGAGCCGAGTGGAGAAACGACGACCAATATTCGCATGGAAGGCTTAGCGATTAAGACGGCGCTTGAAGATGCGGCGGGTGAGCACTGTGAGATATTTACCGACAGCGAGTTCTGGATTAATGTCATTACAAAATGGGCGCCGGGCTGGGAAGCGAAAGGCTGGAAGAAAAAAGGTGGCGAGATTAAGAATCTTGATATTGTTCAAGCGGTGTATCCGCTGTACCAACAGTCAAACGCAACACTTACATGGGTACGTGGGCATGAAGGTGATGAGGGCAACGAGCTCGCCGATGAATGGGCGAATAAAGCTCGCGAGCGCGGCGTGACGGCTCCTCAAAAAGTAAGCGACTAAACCTTTACGTTTTACGCTATTCCGGTTATGCTGGAAGGTATGAATAAAGTGTGGGCAATGCTCTTTGTGGGTGCAGTGACGCTCGGTGGTATCGTAGCGGGAATTTTATCTGTGCCGGTCTATGCGGCCGGATCGACCGATAAGGCGTTTATCAGTGCAAGCAACACGTTCTACGTGTATGCGCGGGGCGGTGAGATGATTGACGCTTCGTTTTTGCGCTCGCCGTACGAAGATGAGGGTGGGCTGCCTTCTCATGATATTTCGGTGACGATTGAGGGGCCTCAACTTGAAGCGAAAACATGTACCATTGCTAAAGATGCAGCGGTGGGGCAGGGGTGTCAGCTGAAAGATGTCGCAGCGCCAAAAACCGGTATTTACCGTGTTTCGTTTGCTCTGCCTGACGCAGCCTCTACGTATAAGGAAGTGTCACCGAGTGTTCGTTGGGGTGGGCATTTATATAGCTGGAAGATTGCCGTTCGTGATGGCACGACCGAGAAACAAGGGCGTGTTTGGTCTGAGCTCTATGCGATTCGTCAGCCGCAACGCCCAGAATTTCTTGAGGATTTCACCTTTTATTATGTGAGTCAGAGCGGCTACACCTACAAAGGTACCTACAAAGGATATAATGGGCAGATTTCTACGCTATCGGCCGATGGTGTTGGTAATCGTAAGAATGGCGATTGTGAGCCAATCTATCGAAGTATCGAGGTGAGCGATACGAAGATGTCGCCAGCGTTCGGTTCGTGCGGCGGCGGATATAAGCTCTTCTTCGAGCAGCCGGCTGGCGATTTGCCACAGACCGCGCCCACATGGGACGGCAAAACGGACTGGGTGAGCCCGGCGGTGGCGCGTCCAGAAGTGAGTGAACTGAAGTTTACGCCCGATTCGTCAGCCGATGGCTTGCAAAAAGGTACGATTTCGTTTAAGTTGCGGCATTTTGTTGGTAATTATAAGATCAAAATTGACACAAATAACGACGGAAGTTTTGATCAGCCAGGCGATGTAACGATCAAGCGCACAATGAAGCAATTTGATGATACGACGCAAAAAATAGGGTTTAGTGGAGTCGATTCTCAGGGGCAGATTGTCGCTTCAACTCAGACGATTGGTATTCAGGTGGTGGTTGAAAAAGTGGCCGAGATACATCTTATTGATAGCGACGTAGAAGCGGTGGCAGGAGGGCGTGAGCTCGTGCGTATGAACGGTGACAACGCACCGACATTTCGCATGTGCTGGGATGATTCATCGTTACCACGACTGAACGATGGTGCGCTCGAGACGAAAGTGATTGATGGCCGGGCGTGCCCGGATAGCACGAATGGCGTCCATGGCTGGAAGTATGCGACAGGATCGTGGGGTGATGGCCGTTATATTGATGACTGGGCTTTTGCCGAAGCACAGGTACTTGGCACAACTAAAATCTCGTTTGTGCCATCTGAGGGCGCAAGCGGGTTTGGTCGGGGTGGCTCGTCACTTCCGGTTCTCGTAGCGGTGATTGCTGGATCAGTCCTCCTTATATTTTTCGTTGGATTTATGATCGCAGCTATTCACAAGAACAAGCGTCAAAAACAAATCACCGAAGCAGAAGAGCGCGCGCACCTTGCTGCTCGTCCACCGCAGGGTGGTGGATCGACGCCTCCGTACGCACCACCTACGGCACCCTCTGCGCAGTCTGGCTCGCCATCAGACCCTTGGCAACCACGGCAATGACGTTTACACTAGAATAAGATATATTATCCTAACAGAAACGAAAGAATAGAACATGGAAGACGAACAGCGGCAAGCGACAGATATTTTTTTGTGGGCCAACAATACGGATGGCATTAAAAAAGAAATCGACGTCGAGCTTTTTTTGTTTAATAAAAACTACACACCATTTATGACACGGTTCGCGAGCGAACTTGAATCCCAGGTGCGACCACTTTTTTTGTATGATGCAATTAATTTCGTGCAGCTCGGCGCGGGTACAGGACTTACGGTTCGTGATTATGCGAAAAGCGATGGTGAAGAGAATACCCTGCCTGTTATTGCGCTTGACCAAGTAGGGCGGGCAGAGACGTTGATTCACCTGATTGAGCATGAGCGTCACGATATCGTGGAGTTTAGCGAGCAAGAGCATGAGTTTAAGCGCATGAAAGGGATGTTGGCACGCTTTACGCGCAAGGATGCGCCCGATAAGCCTTTTTATATCGTGAAGATGATCCAGCAAGGCTCTGTGCTACGTGGTGCGACGTCGTGGGAGTTTCGCGATGGTAAATTCGGAAGCTTCCAAGCTGAAGTCGGCTTTAAGATTCCTGATGATAACCAAGTGCTCATCATCGATAATGATGTGTTTGCTTTTAACCGTTCAAAGTTCGAGCGACTGTTTAATTTCGAGTACAAAAAACTACAAGTCGCGGATGAAAAGATCGCGGAAATTGAGAAGCAGTTTAATTTAAGCTTTGCCGATGGACTTGATATGCAAACACTTGTGCGCGAGCGAAAGAAGGTGCTGAATAAACTCCAGAAGATGGAGATTGGTGTTATGACGCAGCAACAAGCGGTTGACTATGCCGATGAGATGCAGCTCGATCTGATGACCGATGATAATGGTGCGATTATCATTATGGATGGTCATGATTTGGATACATTCGTGAACGTTATTAACGAGGATTATATTACGAGTCAGGTGACGGGTCGTCGCTATGAGATTAAGAGTAAGCGGCTACTCGACGAGCCAGAAGGCGAGCCGCCACGCGGATAGCGATAGGTAGATAAAAATCAGCGCTTCATCGGCGCTGATTTTATTTTACGAATACATCCCTCTTTGCCCGTGTTAGGGGAGGGTGATGGTGCAGTACGAAAGGCCTGCTGGACTTGCTGCGTCGCGTGTAGTGCCTTTTGGACAGTCGTCGCGATCGAATATACCAGTCAATACGGTTGTTGTCGTGCTCCCTGAGATGGTGTAGCGGACGTACGGGCCAACATATTTGGTACCACCCTTATCGATGATTGGATGATCGTATTGTGGCATTTTGCCAACCTTACGAATTTCGGTAGGAAGATTGGTATTTTCTAGGATAGTATTGTTTGGACCGCAGGTGTGCCCTTCAAAATTGTCCCCTAGGCAAAGTACTCGGCTTGTCTCGGAGAGTGGATAATACGCAAAGCGTGATTTATAAAGCTTTAATGTATCTGCCCAGCTTGTGAGCTCGCTTTCGCGGGCGTTGTTTTGTGACCATTCACCATTTGACCCCAACCAACAAGGCCGATTGTCACGAGAATACCGAGTGTTCCGACGACAACGAGTATTTCAACGATTGTAAATCCATTTTGAAAACGTTTCATTAGCACTAGCATAAGCAATTTTTACCATATTCACAAGACCTATTTGTTCGCGGTATACTAAAAGGAATGAAACAACTTTTGGCTTTGGAGATACTGCTTTCAGGGGAGAGTGCCTTTTTAACAGGTGCGGCCGGTGCAGGTAAGACCTATACACTTAATCAGTTTATTCGGCTTGCGAAACATGAAGCCAAGCACGTTTCGGTTACAGCTACAACGGGACTGGCGGCGACACATTTAGGAGGTACGACCATTCACGCCTGGGCGGGGATTGGTATTCATGATGAGCTCCCGCATTCATTTGTTGAGCATATGGCGAAAGGTCGTCGTGAGATTATTGAAAAAACTGATGTGCTGATTATCGATGAGGTGAGTATGCTGCACGACTTTCGGCTTGATATGGTTGATGAAGTATGTCGTCTCGTGCGTAAAAAGCCCGATGTCCCGTTTGGTGGCATTCAAGTGGTAATGAGTGGTGATTTTTTCCAGCTTCCACCGATTAATCGTGATAATAGTCGGAGCGGTGGGTTTGTTGTTGGTAGCCAGGCGTGGCGCGAACTTGATCCGGTTATTTTGTATCTCGAAGAGCAGCACCGCCAGGATGATGATCGGTTGCTCGAAATTTTAAATGCACTGCGTAGTGGTGACCTGCGTCGTAATCATGCTGAGACGCTTTTGGCGCGTGTCGGTATTGATACGGATGACGAGGCGCTGACAGAGCTTCATACAGTCAATGTTGACGTCGATCGCATTAACGAGCAACGACTCGATGAACTTGCGGGTGACGAAGTGTTCTACACGCAATCTACGACGGGATCTGATAATTATGTAGAGAATTTGCAGCGATCGGTGTTGGCGCCAAGTACGTTACGACTGAAGCAAGGTGCGCTTGTTATGGCGGTGAAAAATGCCCAAGATCGAAAGTATGTTAATGGCAGTGTAGGAACGGTGATTGATTTTGAGCCAGGAACTGAATACCCAATCGTGGAGTTTCAGAATGGCCGAACGGTGAGTATGCAGCCTGAGAGCTGGGAATTGCGTGACGGTGATAAAAAAAGAGCGAGCATTACGCAAATACCCCTTCGCCTTGCGTGGGCAATTACGGTTCATAAAAGTCAGGGTATGACACTCGATAGTGCGCGTATTGATCTCAGGCGGGCGTTTGTAGAGGGTATGGGTTATGTTGCGCTATCACGTGTTAAAAGTCTTGATACGTTATATCTTGTCGGTATTAATCGGATGGCTCTACAGATGAGTGACGATGCACACATGATTGATGAGCAATTGCGAGCTGGTGCAGCGCAGGCTACTGTGCGATTTAAGCACCTTGAAGATGCTGCACAAAAGCGTGCCGAGGCTGGTGACATAGTGCCAAAGAAATCGAAAGCTGGTGGAAGTGCAAGCTGGCAAGAGAAAATTGCTAAAATGCGTGAAACATACCCTAATGCCTATAGGCCATGGCAGCCGCAGGATGACGCCGTGCTTAAGCAGAAATTTCAACAGGGGACAAGTGTCAAAGAGTTGAGTAGTGTGCTGGGCCGCCATGAGGGAAGTATTAAAATGCGACTCCAAAAGCATTTTGGAGAAGACGTTGCGCTTTAATTAGCGTAGGCGTACTAATCGAATACTGCCATCGGTAATAAACGTAATATGTGCTTGTTGGCTACGGAATTTGAATTGCTCGCCTGGGTCGCTGATATGCGTACGTGCAACGAGCTTCTTTGCCTCTAGTGTTTCAACGATAAAATCGCGTTCTTTATCCGCATCACCATCAATGCGATGAGTGAGTGTGCCGGTGCGGTAGCGTAAGCCGAGCGGACTGACATCTTCGGTGCACGCACCAATCCAAACCTCACGGCTTGGATGAATCCATTCTTGCAGTTTCTTGCTCCAAAACTCAAAGTGATTATGGTCGTGCCGGTGTGGCAGCGGCTCTTCGAGGCGCCAAAATCGCACATGGTGGCGGGTACGGGCATTCATACGCGGGTTGGTGGGAATTTGAAAAGCGATATCGTGACGGCGGTTGAATAAGTAGAGGCCGCTTACTGGCGCAGTGGGGTAGGCGGTACCAAACAAGATTGATTGTCCTTCACGGAGATTATTGGCAAGTGTTGGTGGATCGGCTTCGTACCAGCCAGCACGTGTCATGGCGCGTTGTAAATCGGCGCGATCTTTGCAGATGATTGCGAGATTAACAGGGTCGGACGCCCAACCGTCGCTGGTGGTTGCGTACAGCGGAATATGATCATGTTTGATAATAAAATGATACAAGCGAAAAAGAAGTGGCACGATAAAATACGCCATAATACAGTAGGTAAACATGAGTACGAGAAATGCGATTGGACGGCTGTTTGATTCGGGCCAGAGCATGGCAACAATACCGGTAAGCGCAACAATACCAAGTATAAAAATAAATAGACGCCATAGTGAACGAAGCAAAAAGCGGAGCATACTGGGTATATTATACGGTATAATAGAGCAATATGGCAGAACGACAGAAGGCCTTACGGTTTCCGAAAAAATTTCTCTAAAATATATCAACCACAGCACATCAAGTAGAGGGTGGCACACATAATCAA
>JASLDG010000028.1 GCA_030146045.1 Candidatus Saccharimonadales bacterium
AGTGTTTAAGGACATAGCAGTCCTGACACATCTTGGCGGGCGGCGCCTTTCCAACCACGATCTTGCTATCTACCTCCTGCGGCAGTGATCCCATAGGCGCATGGCGTAGCCAGCTGCAATCCATGGAGCGAAGACCGCTACGGCCATCGCGACAGAGGTAAGTTCATACAACTTATTCTCTTTCATGATCTCTCCTGACAATATGAAAAGGGACATTTGTTATAATAAAATACAAAATACATAAAGTCAATTATTGAAAACTGTGCTATTATGCAGTTAATAGCAGCATAATTTTACATAAGATAGTATAAGCCATGAGTATTGAATCTCCGAATGACCACTACCCAACACGCGAGGAGCGTGCCAATGTTAGCGCTTACCTTAAAAAGCTTGGTGGATTTTGGGAGGGGACGCCAAACTATGAAACGTATTCACAAAAGCACTCGCACTCAAGATTGAATGAGCTTTACGATGCAATATATAAAGAAACCGACGTAGATCAGAACAAGCTTAATGCGGCCGCTAACACGAGCCACGCATTCATCGAAGATATGTATGCAAATTATAACGGCACACCGACTATCGGTGATATCTCAAGAGTCTTTCTCGTCACAAGAAGAGCACATAGATTCGACAGCACCGATGAGTACGAAAGCGAATCTCATTATCACATACCCCTTGCGTCACATCAATTTGGCGTTGATGCTGACATACGTATGCGCTCTATGTACGGGTGGCCCCCTGCAGTTATCGATACATATACAAAAAGTACGTCGCGGGCAGAACGTGGAGCTCTTATGCTTGCACCGCTCTATGCGGATATGATGGCTGACCTTGCGAGTCATCCGATCTCTCTCAACAGGGCAGTCCATAAAGCACTCTACGAATCAATTCAGCTCGCACGTCATAAGCTTAAAGCCGACATCGTTGGGCTTGGTGCGCTACTTCCAAAAATTACACAATACGGACAGTCCATGCATACGATGGATAACTTCGATAACCTTACAACGACAACCGGACATGGCGGGACCGTTTACCTTATCACCGAAACCGTACGGAAGGTAATCGAAGAGACAAGTACAAAAGTAGACAATCGAGTTGGGGTTATTGGAGGTGTTGGGTCAATTGGATGGTCAAGTATTTCCGCTATCCGCGACATGGATCCAGCTATTGAGCTCCTAGCTTATGATAAAAGAAATGAAGTGCTTGCAGAAAGAATACAGAGCAATGGCTATCATAATGTTAGTCTTGCAACAGGCGCAATAGACGTATTAAACAATACAAATGTAATTGTAACCGCAATCACAGAACAAATTGACCTTGATAGTATAGATCCAGAGAAGGCCCTCGATCTTCAGGGAAAAGTTATTATTGATGATAGTCAGCCTGGCTGCTTCCATAGAGAGCAAGTAGAAGCACGAGGCGGACACCTAATCTGGGTAGTTGGAAGCGACGAATCCGAAAGTAAGCTTGCAACAAGAGATGGTAAATATACTGGTGGAGTTGGATATAACTACGGAGACTCATCTGGACTCTATGGCGCAACTGCAGAATTCGGATGTGGACTTGAGGTAGCAGCGATTGCGCGAACTCAAGAATATGACTCGGCAATCGACAAAAGCGTCCGACCGCAAGATGTAAAGCGTATTGGCGCCCTTTTTCGTGCAACTGGCTTCACCGTAGCACCTTTTCAATCTTTTGGTAAGCCTGTTGAAATTGACTGAAATCTGATTTAATAGACATAAGTGGAATTATTATGAACACTATGTCTTTTCTTCCCATTAACGCGCTCATTATTGCTGGGATTATTAGTGTCGCCATTCTTTCTATCCTCGTCATTGGAGGTTGGAAAACACGCATTAATCGCTTCTTTTTTGCTGCAGTATTTTTTGCCATCCTCTGGCTGCTCGGCACCTACATATTCCTTATTGGACCAAGTGTAGAAGTTGCTCGCCTTGGCATACAACTATTCTATATCGCCCCGATGTTCACGATTACCTTCCTGTCTCTTTTCGCGATGCTTTTCCCGAAAAAAGGTAAGCCGATTTTTGTTTTCGCGAACAGTGTTTTGTTAGCCGTTACGATACTATTTGCAGTGTTTATCGCCGCCAATCCAAATTTCCTTACGAGTGAAATTAACCTAAGCACCTCGCTCAATGAGCTTGTAGTGCATGCCAGCAGCTACATTATATACTCGGTATACTTTAACGTTGCATTCTTTATAGCCTTTGCCGGACTTGCCCATCAGGCATTACGCCAAAGAGGCAAGGAACGTCAGCAGCTTATCGCAATTTTTCTCGGCACCTTCGCAACTGCGATGTTTTCACTCGTCACAAACTTAACGATGCCGACTCTCGGCAACACATCACTTATTTGGCTTGGCCCAACCTGTTCGTTGTTTTATATTGGAGCATTGTCTTACTCAATCATTAAGCATCAGCTTTTCGATATTAAGCTCGCTGCAGTAAGAAGCCTCGCTTACTTTCTTGCCGTAATTACGTTCTCTGGACTTTACTACTTTAGCGCCTATCTTATATCAAGATTTATTTTTAACACTGGAACAACAAACGCGTTTAGTACAAGCCCTCTCAATATTGCACTTGCGCTTCTGCTTGCCTTCGTTTTTCAACCGCTGAAACGCTTCTTCGACCACTTCACGAATAAGCTTTTTTATCGAGACAGATATGATCCGCAAGATTTCTACGAAAGATTCAGCGAGCTTCTTGCGTCGTCGACAAACTTACGCGGCCTTCTAGCAGCATCAGCCATTGAGCTCGCCTCAACCTTCAAAGCCGAGCAGGGCTTTCTTTACATTCGCTATCGTAACGCCGTTAAACACCATATGAGCGCCGGCACCCAGAATCATCATCATGTCACGGAACACGATATCTTGATTCTTAATGACTATTTTAAGAAGTCACTCACAAAATCCCAAGATAAGATCCTTCTTGTAGACTCGCTCGAAAATAGTAACCCTCTCCGCACGCTTTTTCGTCGATATCAAATCGCAATCGCACTGCCACTCATTAAAGAAAAGACGATTATAGGGTACGTATTCCTAGGGAATCACCTGAGTGGATCATATACGCAGCAAGATATAGATGCTCTCCTCACGATATCAAACAGCCTTGTTATTGCTATTCAGAATATGCTTTCACTTCACGAGGTGCGCGAAATTAATGCCACTCTTCAGCAACGCATAGATATTGCCACAAAGGAGCTCAGGGACTCAAACACTAAACTTCGCCACATAGACCAAGTCAAAGACGAGTTCATTAGTATGGCAAGTCACCAGCTTCGAACACCGCTTACAAGTGTCAAAGGATACATGAGTATGGTATTGGAGGGTGATGCTGGCAATATCTCACCACAACAGCGGCATCTTCTAACCGAAGCATTCAAAAGCAGTGAACGTATGGTGCATCTTATTGCAGACTTTTTATCAGTGTCTCGCCTCCAGACAGGAAAATTTGTCCTTGAGCAGCGAGAAGGTAATCTTGAAGAAGTCGTTAGGCAAGAGATAGATGCTCTGAAACTGGTCGCTAAATCACACGCTATTACACTGAAATACCATAAGCCGAGTATACCCATTCCGCCGTTGCAATTTGATGAAGCAAAGATTCGACAAGTTATCATGAATCTTATCGATAACGCCATCTACTACTCTCAGAGTGGGACGAACATCGACATCACCCTTGAACTTGATACCAACAAGATTTCTTTCACTGTTACCGACACTGGCATTGGTGTCCCTAAAAGTGAACAACAGCATCTCTTTACTAAGTTTTTCCGTGCCAAGAACGCTCGTCGCCAACGACCGGATGGTACTGGTGTTGGCTTATTCCTCGCCAAGAAAGTTATTACCGCGCATGGCGGAAGTGTCATTTTCCATTCTGTCGAAGGCAAAGGGAGTACGTTCGGGTTCCGGTTGCCGCTTTAATCCAAGAATCTTTGCGTTACATTAAGTGATTTGTTACAATAAGACGGTTACAATTTAGGGGTATAGTACAGCGGTTAGTATATCGGTCTCCAAAACCGACGACCTAGGTTCGATTCCTAGTACCCCTGCCAATATAAATGACACACTATCAAAGGTGTGTTATTTATATTCCTTGTCAATTATTCCGCGTAAACACATCGCCATACCGAAAGATTACTGGCAGGTTTTCACTTCCATGCTCTAAAACTACTTCGTCCGCTCAGAGGATCGTGTTCCTGTACCAAGATTTGGCGACACAAGAGGAAGAGCGAAGCTAAAGGTTGAGCCGTGATTGAGTCGGCTACTTACCTCAACATGTGTACCTAATTTATTAGCTAATTTTGACACGACGTAAAGCCCAAGGCCAGTCCCGCTGGTTTCACGTGTTCGATAGTCTTCGCTTCGGAAAAATTTATTAAACACTTTTTCTTGGTCAGATTTACTTATACCAATACCGGTATCTGTAACCGAGCACGTAATACGCCCGTTTATCATTTTGCCAGCAATGGTCACGCCGCCTTCATGCGTGTATTTAATGGCATTGGTAATAAAATTCTGCAAAATTTCTTCGAGATAAAGGCGACTTGTATTTACATGAGGAAGCTGATCAAGATCAATGTCAAGTGTCAGAGACTTGGCAGCAGCTTCGGGCTGGTAACGCAAATAGAGATCTTGTAGCATCTGATTTACATCAATCTCCTCGACCGTATCACCAACACCGCGTTCAGCCCGCGACAGCGTCGAAAGGTCGTTGATAATTCGCGCTAAATAGAGAATCTGATCGTGTGCTGTCGTGACCGATGCGCGCAGCTTGTCTTCTGGCATTTTCTTGTCGAACATCAAACCAAGGTTACTCAAACTTCCTTCGGCAATTGCAATCGGCGTGCGTAGCTCATGACTCGTCACACTAATAAATTCATCTTTCTCGTCTTCGAGTGTCTTTTGGCGCGTGATATCACGCAAAATCACCACAGAGCCCTCATCCTCAACATGCTCAAATCCCTGAAAAATACCATGAATGGGTGAGATTTGCAGACTAATACGCGTCGTCTCGTCACCACTATGAAGCGCCACATCGTCACGCACAAGTGTTCGCTTCGTATTCTGCTTGGCAAGTTCGCGAATACTGACAGCATTCATCGCGCTATCTTTGAGCGGCACGATCATGTCGATCCCCTTGCCGATAAGTGACTCATTTGTATCAAGCAATGAAAGTGCTGCTGAATTCTGTGATGTAATACGACCATATTGGTTCAATGTTAATACAGCATCACTGAGGCTGTTTAAGAGCGTATTCAATCGATTGAGCTGTGTCTGTTGCTCGTGGCGTGCCGACGAAATCTTACGCGCATCGCGCCGAGCATTGCCAATCATAACGATAAACACAATTGCCACACCAATCACCGCAAGTGCCGCAATTGTACCGAGTATCGGCATATATACGAGCCGCCCCTCGGCCGCCAAAATATCTCGATTGAGGTAAAATAGAAGCTCTGTCTCTGCCAACAATAGTGCCGCTGATGCAATAAATGCACGCCATCCAAAGTAGGTAAAACTGACAAGAAGCGGCACAATCCATACCATAATATATGGTGTATCGTAATCAATATAATATAAGAAAAACCACGCCATCACAGCATTAAGCATGATTGTATATGTTGCCAAACCTAACTTGGATTTGGTCGCCCACCAACCGAGCAGCGGCAGCCCAATCGCAAATAGCATAATTAATATCGCCGCACCGCTAAATGTCTCCTGCTCGTTCACAATGTGTGTGAGCGAAAGAGCAAAGCAAGAAAATGCCGCTACCAGCGAACCAATCGTCAGTGAACGAAATACCAATCGTGACATTACATGACGTGCCATTACTAGTAGTATACAAAGTGTTTGTGCTTATGGCGAGAGGAAACGCTCCAAAAATCAACATTTTTTGGTATACTAGTAGGTGATATGAAGTCACTGAGCCTCAAAACCCCTCACTTGCTTGTCGTGGTCGGACTTCCTGGTGCCGGAAAGACCTTTTTTGCACAGCAATTTTCTAAAACATTCGGTGCACCGTACCTTGAACTTGCCATGCTCCGTCACTTAAGTGGCGATGATAAAAGCGCAGGAGCAATCTGGCAGCACATGCTCGAGCAGCTCATCCAGACAAAGCAAACGCTTATCGTTGAAGGTGGTGGCGACACCAAAATTGAACGGCGAGAGCTCGCAGCTTTCGCTCGTAAGCGCGGTTATGAGCCGCTGTTTATATGGGTACAGACAGAGCTCCCGACAGCTAAGGCACGCGCCACCAGAGGGGTCGGAGGTAAAAAGCCACTCACAACTCGCAGTGCCACAGACTTCGACTACGAAGTTGGCCAATTTGAACCACTTCTTGTTACCGAATCATATACAGTTATTAGCGGCAAACATACCTACGCGTCACAAGCTAAAAACATTCTCAAAAAGCTCACCGAGCCGCAGCTTAGTGAACGCACCGCTCAGTCTGCACCAAAGCGACAGCAGGCACCGAGCATAGCCGAAGCTCGACCCGGCAGAATCACGGTCAACTAGCAACATAGTATGGCGACCCTGACCGATAAAGAATTTGGTGAAGTCGCTATCCGCCGTAGCGGCAGGTCGCGTCATATTACGATCAAAGTAGCCCCAACGGGCAATCTTCAAGCGTCTCTACCGCTCTATACGCCGCTTTTCATGCTGAAGCGCCTTCTCAGTAGCTCGCGCGACGAATTACGGAACATGATCGAAAAGCAGAGACCGCACTACACCCTCGAAGATGGGATGATGATCGGCAAAAGCCACACACTCATCGTTCGTCCGATCGCTACTCAAAAAAGCTTCGACATTACACGTCATGGCCAAAAAATTATCGTATCACTCCCTAAAGATACATCGCTGAATGATCCGTATGTCGTCACCCGTGTACGCCAGACGATTCTTGCCGCCCTTCGGGCTGAAGCAAAAAATTACCTCCCGCGAAGATTAGCACACCTTGCTAAAAAGCTAGATTGTACCTACGATCGTGTCAGGTTCTCACATGCGAGTAGTCGATGGGGAAGCTGTAGCTCAAACGGAACAATCAGTCTTAATATTGCTCTTATGAAACTTCCGCATGATCTTATTGACTATGTGCTTGTTCACGAACTCTGTCACACCAAGCAGATGAATCACTCTAAACATTTCTGGCAACTTGTTGAACAAGGCGACCCCCAATTCACACAGCACCGAGCACTCCTGAAAACGCAAACACCCCACATTTAGCGCTTAATCGGGCGACCCTTCCACGATACTGTACCGCGCGTATAATCGTACATACTCCGAAGAAGCAGACCAATCTCTCGACACATAATAAAAGGGAACGCAATCACACTCAATACATGGAGACGTGATCGTACGACACCGAGATACCACATGTGTACAATAACAGATACTATAAGGACTGCAAGCGTCGCAAGCAGCAGCCATCCATCTCGCAGAACAATCCCAAGAAGAAGGAGAAACCATGGTGCGAGTGCGAACATTAAGCCAATAACGCGCGCCAAGATACCTCGCGTACCGAATAGGGGATAATAGAGTCGAATTGCCGTCTCATATTGTGATGAAATCTTCTTTTCGTACGCCACGCCGAACCATGGCGACGAAATAGCAAATCGATAGATGCCACTCGTTGCTATGGTATGCGCAAAAAACCTATCTGGCGATACGTTCAGCGGCTGCAGTGCAAACCCACCTGCGTTATCCAAAGCCGAACGGCGGATCATCCATACGGCACTCGCTGAAGCGGGCGCCGTAGCGCGGGATCCTATAATATTCCAAAACGACCGCATTGTTGCTAGTACCGCGCTGGCACGCGATGGATCGACGCGAGTAGGGAGTACCGAGACCATATCAGCCGCCTCAGCCTGCATATACCGTACCATCCGCTCAATACTATGCGGTGAAAACCGCGTGTCAACATCAGCAAACAAAATAATATCCGCACTTGCTTCTTTGGAAAGTTCAAACAGAGCATGATTTTTACCAAGCCATCCATCAGGCAAAGGTGCACCTTCGACAAAACGTACGCCCGCATGTGCAAACGCTCTGATGAGCTGGCCAGTTGTGTCACGCGAATCATCATCGAGAACAATGATTTCCAGCTTTGGGTACGAGGACCGCAGTGCACTCTCCAGACAATCAGACATTGCATGTACTTCATTGCGCGCTGGGATGCAAAGGCTCACGCTAGGGAGCTCATCCTCAGCACTTGCAGTCACGATTGAGTCAACCCGAAATAATCGAAATACGTGATCGAGTTTTAGCCAAGCGGCTATTGTCACAGCAAGCGAGCCAGCCAGTACTAGATAAAGCGCAATCATTATGTCAACTATAACACACCGTTTCTCTTGACGGATAACCTCCAGCACGCTACAATAGGCTTGACAGTCTGTAACTACAGACTTTTAATTTTGGAGAGATTTGTGGCAAAAAAAGCGACTCAATCAGCACCGACCGACGCGACCGTGACACGCATCAAAGCAGGCGACGATAAGGTATCGAAACTAGCTAAGAAAACCACGGCCACTGTGTCCGAGAAAACAAAACCAGCAAAAACCAAACGAAAAGCACCAAACGCCAAAGGTATTGCACGACCGTTCGTTGCTATGGGAAACTATTTTGCAGGCTCATGGTACGAGCTCAAACAAGTACGCTGGCCAACCCGTGGAGCAACCTGGAGTCTGACACTTGCAGTTCTTGCCTATAGCGCATTTTTCGTCCTGCTTGTCCTGGCGCTCGACGCATTGTTTAAGTTTATTTTTGATCTAATAATTGGGAAATAGGAGACATATGGCAAAAAACCGATACGATAGCACCCGGCAATGGTACGCGATCCACACGTACAGCGGATACGAAGAGAAGGTTGCTGATAGCATTCGCCAACGCATCAATGCCGTCGACATGGCTGACAAGATTTTTGACGTCATGGTACCAAAAGAAAAACAAATTCAGATCAAAAATGGTAAGCGTAAAGTTATTGAAGCAAAAATCTTTCAAGGCTACTGCCTTGTTGAGATGAAGCTCACTGACGAAACATGGTATATTGTTCGCAATACTCCTGGCGTGACAGGTTTTGTTGGTAGCGGCACGGAGCCAACACCAGTGTCTGACAACGAAATCGCTAAGATCAAAAAACGCATGGGCGTGGAAGATCCAAAGCATCAAATCGACTTCTCAGAGGGCGAGGTGGTCTCGATCACCGATGGACCATTCAAAGGTTTCGATGGTGCTATTTCAGAAATCGATGCCGTCAAGGGTAAAATCAAGGTTATGGTCAGCATGTTTGGCCGTGATACACCAGTAGAACTCGACGCATTGCAAGTCAAAAAAGTTTAATATTCAATTCAATAATCCGCTCCAGAGCGGATTATTTTTTATAGAAAGTTACTATGAAACCTGACACATCTCATACCATCGAAGCGATTATCCCCAGCGCTAAAAATCCGGCAGAATATCTCGTTCATGCAGAAACAGGAGAACTTCCCGCAATCGCATATCAGCCCGAACAACATCATACATTCGAAGGTGCGCTCCATGCGCTCGCACGGCTCGCCACTGGCACGAGTCTTGGCGTAGCAGGGCGCCAGACTGCCACGGCAGATACAATCCGCTATATTACAAAACCAGTCTCGACAGACACAGTCATTAATGCAGCATACCGTTGGAATTCATAAGCAGCCCAGCCTTGAAAATAGTGCTAAAACAGCGTATAATAGAATAGTTACGCACTAAATATATATGCTTCAATAAAGTATTTAGTACAAAAGGAAATAATATGGCAAAGAAAATCATTGGCAACTTGAAGTTGCGTATCCCAGCTGGTCGCGCGACTGCAGGTCCTCCGGTTGGCTCAACACTTGGTCAGTGGGGCTTGAACATGATGGATTTCATCAATCCATTCAACGACGCAACCAAAGGTGACATGGGCAAGGACGTTATCGTCCATATCCAAGTCTTCGAAGATCGTACGTTTACCTGGAAGAGTCTTGGCCAACCAGTTGACGATGCGATCCGCGAAAAGATCGGTATCAAAAAAGGTAGTGCAAAACCTCATACCGACAAAGTTGGTAAGATTACTCGTGCACAACTTGCTGAAATCGCTGAAGCAAAGAAAGATCAATTGAATGCTATCGACGAAGAAGGTCGCATTAAGGTGATTGCTGGCTCAGCTCGGTCAATGGGCGTTGAAGTCGTAAACGATTAGGAGGGGCTCGCCCCTCCGTTCCTTTTTCGAAGTAAATTCGAAAAATCACTCCACCCCCTAAAGCCGACGCTACGCATCGTTAATCGCAAACATACAAAAACTCCCTTACAATGAGGGAGTTTTTGTATGAGCAAGTATTCTGCTAGTAGATGAACTGGCCAAAAGTGCCCGGATTGACCGTACGCTGATTGTAGTTACCAGCCTGGTAGTTCCAGCCCATTTCCGATACGACATAGCTCCCATCAGCATTTACACTTTCGACATAGGCGACATGGCCGTTTGTCACCGCGACTGCACCAGCTCGAGGTGCGGTACCAGTTGCCTTGCCCTGTGCCTGAGCGGAGCTAACCCAGTTATATCCTGCATTACCATATACCGGCACGTCTGGGCGTTTGCTGTGCACATAGTCAGTACACCACATACCATTACCTACATAGTAACTTTTACTATTAACCGGAGCCGAGCTGTAGCTTCACGTTGTATAGGTGCTCGCCGTCTGTGCAACAACCGGCGCAGACACAACAGGCGCTGTCGCTACATATTGACTGTAACGATCAGGGAGCTCTTGGTCAGCTGTTGGAATCGTAAGCTCTTGGCCGGCATTAATAATGTCCGGATTAGCAATCGACTCATTCGCATTAAATATACGCACCCAGTCAGTCTGGTTCGCTTCAGCGATTGATGCGAGGCTGTCGCCTTCAGCAACGACAACCTTCTTTGGCTGTGCCTTAACCGGCTCGGCAGGCTTTTCTTGTTTCTTTTCTTGAGTCGTCGTCTGCTTGGCAGGCGTATCGTTGCTCTTGGCTGCAGCGGGCGATACCGGAGTCAAAGCAACAGCCAAGACACCAGCAGCTAAAACTGCTGTAAATTTTGCGTTAAAACGCATGGTTTTCCTCCTTGTTATACCCCCACGTACTTTGTTATCATAGTGTATATAAGCGTGGGCGTTTTGCACCTCTTGGTACGTTTGTGCCAAAAAACACAATTATCATTGTAGCAATTGGTTTTTATTGTGTCAAACGTTAGCATCGCCACCAGATATAGCGTCTTTGTAGCGTCTCTCGACAAATAGCATAGAATTTGCTACTATACTATATGTATTAATCAATGTTTGGGAGGCGGCCTACTAACGGCGCCGTTTGTACCACAGAAAGGATTCCATCCATGGCTAAAAAAGCCGAATTACTTGAAAAGGCGGCCGAGCTCAAACTCGATGTCACCGAAAAGAATACGATTGCTGAAATCGAAGCAGTAATTGCTGGTGCCGAGAATTACGAAGTCAAAGAAGCCGCTCCAGCCAAAGCCGGCAAGCGAAGTGAAAAGTCACTCAAAGAGGCCGAAGAGAAAGCCGAGAAGGAAGCTCGTAAAGAAGCAGGCGACACCACACCCCAAGATGGTAGTGATGTAGTTACTAAAAAAGGGCCAAAGCCTGTTACTCGCCCCCGCTCAGAGCGTCGCGGTAAAGCGTACAAAAAAGTAGCTGAGCTGGTTGAAGCTGATAAAGTCTACTCACTC
>JASLDG010000022.1 GCA_030146045.1 Candidatus Saccharimonadales bacterium
CAACCGTATGGCCAATTGACATCATGGCCCATCTGTCGCAACTTGCCGGCCAATATCTGAGCTTTATGACCGCAACAACCGGTGCTCTTATGACTCCGTTCGTCAGCCTCGGTGCAGCTATTCTCATCATACTTGGCGTCATTCGTTTGCTTGAAACACGCTATACCGCCCGAAGCTACACCATTACCGCCTGGACAGTACTCCTGATTCCGGTCATTATTATTAATCCAAAGTTTACGACTGTTACATTTGTGCCCCTCTTACTCCTGCTTGCGTCTGGCATCGACTTCCTTCTTCGATCATGGTACCGACTCTTCCCGCGCAACCCCTATGCGCGTATTGCTGGGCTGATTCCACTAACTGTACTGGTTTTTGCACTTATTTTCACTGGCGTGACACGCTACGTATACGGATACCATTATGACCCTCAGACAGTCAAAAACTTCAACTTCGACCTGACACTCCTTAACTATAACGTCCGGCAAGGCAAGCCGCTTACCCTTGTAGTGAGTCCTCAGGAGCGCGCCTTTTACCTTGCAGTTGCTTACTATGCGCACGATACCAAAGCACCACTTCATGTTGTCGATACGCCACCATTCCAGGGTGAATATGCAAGCACACGAGCTGCTGCAAAGACACGTGACCGGCTTCCAAGCACGATCATCACAAGTTCTCTGGCAAGCGAATCGGATCGCTTTTACCTCTACAAAGATACGAAGAAATAAGGTATACTGAATATATCTTAATGGAAGGGATATATTTTAAATATGGCGTTTGACCAGATGAAAATGTTGAATGATTTGCGTAAAGCACAAAAAGAACTGAAAAAGCAAAAAGTCGTCGTTGCTGCAGGTGGCGAGGATGATGATCCAGCGGTTGAAGTAACCATCAATGGTGAATTGAAGGTAGAAAATGTAAAGATTAATCCAGAGTATGTCGATCTTGAAGATATCGAGCAGCTCGAACATTGGATTGAAATCGCCATTCGCGACGGCATGCAGAAGGCACAAGAGATTGCCGCAGAGAAAATGAAGCCACTCATGGGTGGACTCGGTAACCTCGGTCTCTAACAGTTTCATATGGCACAGCTTTTGCCCGCAGCACTTCTCGAAGCAATCGAGGAGCTTGGCCATCTGCCAGGAGTAGGTGAGCGTACCGCAGAGCGTTACGCCTCCTTTTTGCTGCGTGCACGACCTGCCACTGTTGAAAAATTAACCGCTTCGCTCGAACGATTACAAAGCGGCGTCAAATCGTGCCCCATTACTTTTGCGCTCATCGACGCGAGTGAAGACATATCACCACTCTACAGTAACCCATCGCGCGACCGCGCGACTATTGCTGTGGTCGAAGAGCCACTCGATATCATCGCGCTTGAGCGTACCGGACAATACCACGGCACCTACCATGTACTTGGCGGCGCTATTTCACCAATCGACGGCATAGGTCCTGAGCAACTCCATATCCCTGAACTTATGAAACGCATTACCGATGATGCAGTGACAGAACTTATTATTGCTACTAATGCGAGCGTTGAAGGAGAATCAACCGCGCTCTTTTTGCAGCGCCACCTCCAAGAGGCTGGTATCGATATTAAAATGACTCGCTTAGCCCGCGGCATTCCTGTTGGTGTTGACCTTGAGTACGCCGATCAGATTACACTGGGGCATGCGCTCGAAGGACGACGAGTACTCTAAAATTAAAAGACCTCCGAAGAGGTCACAGGTACGCGAGCTGGAGCCAAGGCTCAAACAAACTCACATTCTTTAGGAGAATATTGACGAGTGCGCCAGACGTGCCATTTCGACACGCCTGGCACACTCGTATGACACCCAAGGTCGAGGCTACGCCTCCGGGTCGTCCCTCAGACCACCCTCCGAAAAGGGCAGATTCGCCCTCCGAAGCAGCCGAGCCTCCTCGCGCCGCAGGCCGTTCAGACGAATCAGCTGAGCACTGGCGAACAATGCTGCCATGCCACTCGCGAAGAGCATCATGTCAGCGGCGTATGCAGCATACAGCCAAGCAGCCCCGAGCGCACAGAGCATGAAGTAGCTGAGAATCTTCCAGGCCGAGATCCGACGCGTGGCCAGATCGAAACGCTGCCTCATGTACTCCCGGTCGCGCCTGATGCGCTCCAGCCCCATGTCAATCCGCTCGAACCGGACCTCCGTGTTGTCGTAGGTGTTTTCGGCCGAATCTTGCGTCACGTCCACGAGATATATCCCTTCAAGAACCTGACTACACAGCGTAGTCATTATATTTTACTTTAATACATTTATATATAAAAGTCAATATACAGGTCATCTGGCATCTGTTATACTAATATAAATGCAAGAAGCCACCCGACTTATCACCGAAGCCCAAAAGATAATTATCATCCAAGCCGAGAACCCCGACGGCGATAGTATCGGCAGCAGCCTAGCGCTTGAAGAGATTTTGAGCGATTTAGGTAAAACCGTCAGCTTGCATTGCCCGGTTGAAATCCCGAAGTATTTGCGTTACATCAACGGATGGGACCGCATTAGTACCGATTTTAACATCAAGGCCGATCTGGCGATTATCGTCGATACCGCGGCCGACGTACTACTCTCAAAAACACTACAAACTCCTGGAGTGCGAGCGTTCCTCGAAACCCACCCTGTGCTCGTCATCGACCACCACACTACCGAATCAAACCTGTCATTTCCACATACCATACTTTCAGAAGATGCTGTCGCCAGCGGGGAAGTCATTTATCATTTGGCCGCCACCAATAACTGGGCAATTAACTCTCAGGCCGCCGAAGATTTGCTCATTACTGTCATGAGCGACAGTTTGGGCTTGACCACACAAAACGTCACGCCCGAAAGTTTCTTTGTAGCTGGTAAGCTGACCGAACTGGGAGCTAGCAATGCCGCTATCGAAGAGCGTCGCCGTGAATTTATGAAAAAATCGCCCGAAATCCTGAAATACAAAGGTGAACTTATCGAGCGAATCGAGTATTTCCTTGATGGCAAGCTCGCACTCGTTCATATACCATGGGAAGACATTCAAGCCTATAGCGACCAATATAACCCAAGCGTGCTTGTCCTTGATGAAATGCGCCTGGTAGAGGGTGTTGAACTAGGTGTGGCGGTGAAGACCTATCCAGATGGCAAGGTAACAGGTAAGCTGCGTGGCAACGCACCAATTGCCGAAACCGTTGCAGGCTATTTTGGCGGCGGCGGCCACAAATATGCGGCCGGATTTCGTGCCTACGATGAGTACGACACGATTGTCCGCGAGTTAATCGACGCGACTGATAAAGCACTCAAGAACTCTTAAGGGTGTAGGTAGCGCCAAAAAGAATAAGTCCCTGGCTGATGCGAAAAACGCACCAACCAGGGACTCTTCAAACCTCATTGGACCATAAGGTCAACAATCAGGCCTGGTACCTACCGCGGGGTAGGAGAGGGAGGCGCTTCAGAATGCACTCAACTCTTGTGTGTCAGCAAGAGGAGCTTCGAGCCCTTGTCTCATCGTACCGCGACGCACGAGAGCGCACTCAACCTCAGGTCTTATATACAAAAGGTCTACACTTTTATACTAGCATACTTATTATGTTTTGTCAATCTGTTACACTAGTACTATGACCGTTTCACTCTATAATTCACTCACCAAAACGACCGAACCCCTGACGCCGCTCGACGGCACTACAGTACGAATCTATAGCTGTGGACCAACTGTCTACGACCGAGTGCATATCGGCAATTTAAGCGCTTTTATCATGGCCGATGTATTGCGCCGCACGGTTGCCGCACACGGGCACAAAACCATCCATGTGATGAACTTTACTGATGTTGATGACAAAACGATTCGCCGTTCCAGAGAAACTTACCCTGATATGGAACCGCTCGAACGACTCCGTAAACTGACAAGTGAATATGGCGACCTTTTCTTGCAAGATATGAGCAAAATCGGTAATGATATCGAAGCAGTCACCTTCCTCAAAGCGGCCGATGATGCCACGATCCAGGGTATGCGCGAGCTCGTAACACAGCTCCATACTGACGGATTCGCATATATTGCCGACGACGGTGTTTATTTCAGTATCGAAAACTACAAAAAATCTGGCAGAAAGTATGGTCAATTGGTCGATATTACCGAATCAAACACCAGTAGTGAGCGTATTCAAAATGATGAATACGACAAAGAGTCAGCACATGATTTTGCCCTCTGGAAAACACAAAAACCAGGCGAACCTGCATGGGAATTTACACTTGATGGCCATAATCTCACCGGACGTCCCGGTTGGCACCTAGAATGTTCAGTTATGAGCAGTTTAGGCCTCGGCGTGCCATTCGATATCCATACGGGCGGTATCGATCTACAGTTTCCGCACCACGAAAATGAAATTGCTCAAAGTACCGCCGGTAAAGAATCATCCGTCTACTCAAGCTTATTCGTCCATAACGAACACATCTTGGTTGATGGCAAAAAAATGGCCAAAAGTGCTGGTAACTTCTACACATTAACTGACCTTGCCGAAAAAGGTGTTGACCCAATGGCATTCCGGCTGCTTGTATTACAGTCGCATTACCGCAAACCATCCCACTTTAGCCTTGACAATGCCGAGGCAGCCCATAACCGACTCAAGCACTGGTATGCAGTCGCGGGACTGCGCCATCAGACATACGATACCATCGAAGAGCAAGAAATGGATCCGTCGCCAGCGGCAATTGGCGCTATTCGCGAAGCGCTTGGCGATGACCTAAATACGTCTGAGGCACTTCGCATTATCGATGAGACATTCAGCTATGTTGAGTCGCATGGCATTAATAAGATCAACCATCATACACTTACCGAACTTCTCGAAGCAATTGATGAAATGCTCGGACTTAATCTCATTGCCGCAACACCCGACATCACTAATGAACAAAAACAGTTAATCATGGCACGTCAACGCGCCCGCGATGAGAAAGACTGGGCAGCATCAGACACCTACCGCGATGAGCTAGGGGAGCAGGGGATTACCGTACGCGACACACCAGACGGTGCTATCTGGGAACGGTAGGATATTGCATTATTATTAGTTTTGTGCTATAATATATAAGTTCGTACCTACCCATTCAAGGAGAAGCTATGTCCCGACATAGAGGCAAAGGCGCAGCGCGCGGGCGAGCGCCAGGAATGGGCGATACCGCTATCGCCAACCTGGAGGAACAGCTACATGGTGATTGGAAACACAAGCATCTAGCTACACCCGCAAGCGAATCAGCATCGTCGTACAGCCATCCGCAAGCAGAACCGACAGAAGGAGACGCATGACCGCTCATATCGGCAAGCAGCGCTTCGGCATGCAACTACGACGCCTAGAGCCCACACGACCGAGTAAACTTGATCGCAGGCGCCAGCGTGACGAGACACAACGTCCCGTCAAAACCCTGGCAGCCCAAGCGGAGCTGAGCCAGCTCGGTCGACTCTAGCCCTGTAGGACGAACACTCCCGACTGATTGCAGTCGGGAGTGTTTCTATTTAGGCGTCGTTTTGCAGTTTCTTAACCAACTTATGGAGTGGCTTTTCGCTCTTTTTGCGGTTTTGCTTGGCGCGCTCGAGATAATCTTCGAGGAGTACCTTAATGCAGCCGGCGATCGGAATTGAAATAATACCTCCGGCAACGCCAAAGACATATAATCCAATCGTTACCGATCCAAGTACGGCGAGAGCCGAGAGCTCAACAGTTTTCGACTGAATAGTTGGTGATACAAAGTTATTTTCGATTTGCTGATACACCACAAAGTACACGACGAACACGATCGCGGCAGTAACATCATTAAATGCGAGCAGCAGCGCAATCAAGATACCAGCAATCGTCGCACCAAACATCGGAATGAGCGAAAGCACAAAAGCGATCGCTACAGTAGGAAGTGCCAGATTGGCCGGTACCGCAGGGAAGATAAAATGCAGAATAAATACCATCAGCCCAGCGAAAATCGCACCAATCCCCGAAACTGCCAATTGTCCCGTTACATACCCGGTTACCACTGAATACATGCGCTCGGTCAGACGCTTGTGATATTCCATACGCTCCTGATCATTGTACACACGCCAAATCCGCTCGAGCCATTTTGGTCCCTCAATCAGCATAAGGAATGAGAGTACAAGCACAAGGAATGTCGAGGTAAGTACACTAAAGACCGATCCAAGGCTACTAAAGATTGACTGACTTGCGCTCGCCGCCCAGCTTGAAGCACTATTTTTAATATTGTTCAGCGCTTCATCAACTTGTGGCTCCAAGTGATACCGTTTAACGAACTCATCGGCAACATGCCATTGATCTTGCGCCGAATTAACAAGATTCGGAATTGTTTCTGCCACCTTGGCAGTCTGCTGAATAATCGGTGGTACCACCAAAAACAGGAAGGCGCCAAGAAATAGCACGACAAGTATATAGGCGATCGCAGTTCCTCCAACGCGACTCTTGCCGGGTAGCACTTCCGCCAACTTACTCACTGGGCTATTCAATGCCAATGCCAAGAAAAACGCCACACCGAGGATAATCAACGCCTGATATGCGCTGTAAATTGCCAAAATGGCAAAGGCAAATCCGATCACTACGAGCCAAAAGCGCACGAATGTTTTAGTATCAATCTCAATTTTTACTTTCATACAACCTCGTTTCTGCCTACAGTATACCACACCTCGAGGAGTTGCTACGCCGCGTGCGGTATAGCAACCGGTGCCATCGGTACGTGCGCCGTGCCGCCAAAATCTGGGTTCGACTCGATCAAGAGTGTATGGAGAGCTGCACCACCAATGGTACGATTACTCGCGTCTGCACCAAGAACGTCGGTCACGTCCTCCATCCGCTGGCGCCATGCCGTA
>JASLDG010000049.1 GCA_030146045.1 Candidatus Saccharimonadales bacterium
TTTCAATCAGATAGTATTTACTGTTAGTAAACAATTAATATATGAGGGAAATAAATATTGGTAGGTACACTCTAATATGAGAAAAGGATATGTTATTACAACCATTGTATTTGCTTTTATCTCTTTCGTTTCTGCTTTAACTTTGGGGTTTGTACTCACAGACAGAGTGGGTCGATATGAAACGGTCGCGTCTGAGAATGCAAAACTGCAACAAGATATTGCGCGCAAAAACGGAGAGATCCAGGCTCTAACGAAGGAATTGAGAGTCAAGGAGACAAAAATTGGGAAACTTGAGGATTGCTCGGAAGTTTTATCATCAAACGCCACAGATTTGAATTCACGACTTCGAAAAGTGGCGTGTAGAAGTCTTTAAGCAAGTATATTGTTAGTAGTGTAGACTAAGAATAGTGAACTATCGTCTTCCAAGTTATCTTGAAATTCTCGCTTTTGTCATTGGCTTTGTGTTGATGGCATATGAACTGGCAGCGGCACGAATATTGGCGCCAACGATTGGAAGTTCGACCTATGTATGGACGAGTGTTATTGGCGTTATTATCGCTGCGATGAGCTTTGGGTATTATGCGGGTGGACGACTGGCGGACAAGCGAGATCAACGGAGTGATGTTGGATGGCAGTTATTTGCGGGTGCTGGCGCGATAGCTTTAACGTTGGTAGCGTATCCATCTTTGCTTGGTTGGCTTGTCACGACTGGATTTGACACACGCGTACAGGCAGTGATTGCATCCTTGGTACTGTTTGCGCCAACAAGTCTCATTATTGGATCAATCAGCCCATACCTTGCTAAATTAAACGTCACATCGCTTAAAGGTGCTGGTACGGCCGTAGCGTCTTTGAGCGCATGGAATGCGATTGGTGGGATTAGCGGAACATTTGCGACCGGGTTTGTATTATTTGGCTTGATTGGGTCGCGAGCAATTTTCTTGTTGCTTATAGGTATCATGCTCGTGGCAGCTCTTGGAGTGTTGGGTTGGCGAAAACGTCGCGTATCAGTTGCGGGAGCTATTATTCTTGCTGGTGTGATTGCACCGGTCACCGACTCGTATCTACATGTCGATACGGCGAGTGCGCATTATATGTTGTTCGATTGGCAGGACAAGGGCAAGCAGTTGCGCGGTCTCGCCATGGGACCAGAAGGAGTGCAGTCAGGCATTGATCTGGCCTCGCCGGAAACGCCGGTCTTTTGGTATACACAGCAATTTGCTGACGTTGTACAGCAAACGCCACAGAAAAAGGATATGTTGATGCTTGGTGGTGGGACATTTACCGTGCCGCAACATCTCGCTGTCACGTACCCGGCCTCTCATATTGACGTGGTTGAAATTGACCCAAAACTTGAGACTATTGCGAAACAATATTTTGGATATAAGGATCGTTCGAACGTAACGATTATTGCTGATGATGCTCGAACGTATAGTAATAAGACGACGAAGCAGTACGACATTATCATGGTAGACGTCTATAGTAATATTGATGTGCCGTTTACCTTTACGACCCGCGAGTATGGGCGTGCAATCCATCGGATGCTGCGACCCGGCGGTATTGTGGCGGTCAATATGGTGGCGGGGGAGCAGGGCGGTTGTCGTGATCTACTGTCGATGCTTGAAGCGCCGTATCGCCAAGAGTTTTCGCAGCGTGCGATACGTTTTGCGCCAGGTGAAGCGGCTGAACGTAAAAATATTATTGCGCTTTATAGTGATCAGCACATGTACTACACGGGTTACGGTAATGTCTCCATACCAAAAGTAGCGGCATTTAGTGATGACTTCGCACCAGTTGAGTGGATGCGTGAGCGGTGTGTGAAATAAACGCTATATATAGCGTTGTAAATAAGAAACATACCACTATATGTGCTTTTTCAGAGGTAATCATAACCAAAATAGCTTTGTGGTGAAAAAAACCCATAAAAAGGCTTGAAAACCATATATCTAGGGTCTATAGTCATACGTAGACGCTACATATGTAGTAGTTCAACAAAAATACACATTTTGCAAGAAGGAGGGTACTGTACCGCCAGTCGGTATTTTCTTGCATCGTTTGGTTCTTTTGAGAGACGGACCAAGCGGAATGTGAAAAATAAAACATAAGTAATAATCCAGGGGGAATATCATGAGCATTCATGTGGTCAAACGCGATGGCACCCGCGAACCATTTGACGCTAATAAGATCAATCTGGCGCTTGTGAAAGCAAGCGAGGGGTTGCCAGATCAGATCTCAAAAGTAGTCCAAGTAGCAACCGAGTTGCAGCTAACATTATTTGATGGCATTACCAGTGAACAGCTGGACGAGGCAGTGATTCACACAGCGCTCCAGAATGTCAAAGATGATCCTGATTTCGACAAAATAGCCGCGCGCCTACTACTCAAGAACGTGTATAAGAATATCTTGGGCGATTATGAATCGGCCGATGAGCTGAAAAAACTGCACGAACAAAAATTCGTTGAGTATGTCCGTGACGGCGTGAAAGAAGGCTTACTTGATACTCGCATGAGTGACAGTAAAGTATTTGATCTAAAGAAGCTTGCTAAAGCACTTGATCCAGCTCGCGATGACCTTAGTAAATACTTGGGCGTGATTACCAACAAAAACCGCTATGCACTTCGCAAACAAAGCGGAGCACCAATCGAAGTTCCGCAGTTTACGCACATGCGTATTGCAATGGGGCTGAGTTTCAATGAAGCCGACCCGACGGCTGCGGCAATTGATTTTTACGAGCATATGTCTCGTCTTGATTATGTACCGGGCGGTAGTACTCGTGTGAATGCCGGCGGTTCATTCCCGCAACTAAGTAACTGTTTCTTGGTGGAAGTCCAGGACGATATGGAATCAATCGCCAAGGGCGTGCGTGATGTCATGTGGATTGCTAAGGGTACGGGCGGCATTGGTATTAGCTTGAACAAACTCCGTGCAGCGGGAAGTCCTGTCCATACAACCAACACCGAGAGTACGGGGCCAATTCCATTCATGAAGATGATCGATACGGCACTCTTCGCGGTGAGCCGTAAGGGTAAAAAAGCTGGTGCAGCAGCGCTATACATGGAAAACTGGCACCTGAATTTTCCACAATTCCTTGATCTTCGCCAAAACTCAGGCGACCCATATCTGCGCACACGATTTGCGAATACCGCAGTATTTATCAGTGACGAGTTTATGAAGCGTGTCGAAAAAGACCAAGACTGGTATTTGTTCGACCCGGCCGAAGTTGCTGATCTCCCGGAACTTTACGGCGCAGAGTTTAGCGAACGCTATAAAGAATATATCAAACGAGCCGAAAAAGGTGAGATGCGTGATTTTGCTAAAATCCCCGCTCGCCAGCAGTTCAAGCAGATTTTGACCAGCTTGCAGGCAACCAGCCATCCATGGCTTACCTGGAAAGACACGATCAATGTCCGTGCGCTTAATAACAATACGAGTACGATTCACTTGTCGAACCTCTGTACCGAGATTACGCTCCCACAGGATTCAAAGAATACGGCTGTTTGTAATTTGATCAGCATTAACCTATCGGCACATCTGAATGAGGACAAGACGTGGGATTGGGATCGCTTGGCAGCGAGTAGCCGCAGCGCGATTCGTCAGCTCGACAACCTCTGTGATATCACCAACACACCGATTCCTGAGGCAATGCACTCAAATCTTCAGAACCGTGCACTCGGTCTTGGTGTGATGGGCTTCACCGACGTCATCGAGAAGCTTGGACACAGCTACGAAAGCGAAGAAGCCTACGATCTGATTGATCAACTGACTGAATTTGTCAGCTATCATGCGATCGACGAATCAGCAGAGCTTGCCAAGAAGCTCGGCAGCTACCCAACATTCAAGGGAAGTGGTTGGAGCAAGGGAATTCTCCCAATCGATACGCTCGATGAACTTGGTGACGATCGTAAACTCAAGGTCAAGGTCAACCGTAAGACACGTCTCGACTGGGATAGCCTCCGTAAAAAGGTTAAGAAGGGTATGCGCAACGCAACCTTGATGGCAATTGCGCCAACGGCAAACATTGCCCATATTGCAGGTACGACTCCTGGTCTCGACCCGCAGTTTGCACAGATTTTTAGCCGCAGTACGCTGAACGGTAAGTTCCTCGAAGTGAATACCAATCTTGTTCGTGACCTGAAAGAACTTGGTTTGTGGGATGACATCAAAGACCAAGTATTGGCCAACCAAGGTGACATTCAGACAATCGAGGAAGTACCTCAGGCTATCAAGGACGTCTACAAAACCAGCTTCCAGCTCAGTCCGTATGCTTTTATCGAAGTAGCGGCGCGCGCGCAGAAATGGGTTGACCAGGCAATCAGCCGTAATATGTATCTTGAAACGCGTGATATCGACGAATACGTCAAGATTTACAGTGAAGCATGGCGACGTGGGCTGAAGACAACATACTACTTACATGTTAAGCCGCGTCATCAGGCAGAACAGAGTACAACTAAGGTCAACAAAACCGAAGATATCGCTAAGAGCGGTGGCGGCAAAAAAGTTGGTTTCGGATTCGCGAAGGTATAGGATGATGAATACGTAAACAACCATCAATCAGCACATTAAATAAAACTAACTAATAAGGGTAAGGGAAAAGCCAAGCCCGAGACGACGGATTTACTCCGGCGCTCGGCGCGATAGGAAAAACCGTAGGTTTGTCCTATTCCCGGAGGGTAACTATCATGGCAAACGCATCACAAATCATCAACGATCAAATGACACTCGAAGAAAAACTGGCAGCAATCGATGCTGCAATGGCAGCGGCAGTACAAGCTGCGGCTGATGACCAGGGGACGACATCGGACGGCCAGGCGGCCGCACCAGTTGATCCGCAAGATTTCTTGATGTGCGAAGGTTGCCAGTAGGCAAAGAAAGGAGTTTCAACGATGGCAGGAATTTTAGGAACGGGTATTCAGGACGGACTGCTCTTGAAGCCAGTCCACTACCAGTGGGCGATGGATCTTTATGACCAGGCAGTCGCAAACACATGGTTTCCAAATGAAATCCAGTTAGTACAAGACCTTGCTGACTGGAAGAAAATGAGCGACGAGGAGCGCCACGCACTGGAGTTCTTGATGAGCTATTTCAATCCAAACGAACTCTTGGTGAACAAGGCATTGGCATTTGGTGTGTACCCTTACGTCAATGCGGCTGAATGCCATTTGTACTTGGCCAAGCAGATGTGGGAAGAAGCCAACCACTGTATGAGCTTTGAATACGTGCTCGAAACCTTCCCGATTGACCGCGATAAGGCGTATGCTGCCCATGTCGATGTACCATCAATGCGCGCCAAAGAAGAGTTTGAGACGAAATATATCAAGCGTATGACCGAAGAAACGCTTGATATCACCACAACCGAAGGCAAAAAAGACTTCGTTAAGAACTTGATCGCCTACAATATCATCCTCGAAGGTATTTGGTTCTACAGTGGCTTTATGGTGGCACTCAGTTTCCGTCAGCGCAACCTGATGCGCAATTTCGGCAGTCTGATGGACTGGATTATTCGCGATGAGTCACTCCACCTCAAGTTTGGTATCAATTTGATCTTGACCACGCTGGAAGAAAACGAAGATTTGCAAACGCCAGAGTTCGCAGCCGAGATCAAGCAAATGATCATCGATGCGGTCGAAATGGAAGAGCAGTATAACAATGACTTGCTGCCAAAAGGCATCCTGGGTCTCAATGCTGACTATGTGAATCAGTACGTGAAGTATTTGACTGATCGTCGCCTTGAAGAGCTTGGCTTTGGTGCGCACTACAATGTATCAAACCCTGCTAAATGGATGGCTGCTGCGAACGACACGCTCGAGCTGGTTAACTTCTTCGAGAGTACCAATACGAGCTACGAAGTCAACGCAACTAAAGACAAGTAACATAACACGCATTTTGATATTGGAAAGCGCGGTGAATGCCGCGTTTTCTTATCCTCTTAAGGGAAAGGAGAAGTATGAAAATTACCATCTGTGGATCGATGCAATTCGACTCTGAGATGACTCGTGCTAAAGAGCGGCTTGAGGCTCGCGGGTATGAAGTCGATAAACCAAATGTAGTCGAGGGGCATGTTTATACTGATAATCTCGACGCGAACGCGGGGCTGAAGCGTGGCTTCATCGACGAGCATTTTGCCAAAATCGATACGTCGGAAGCGATTTTGGTAGTTAACGAAGAAAAGCATGGCACACCTGGCTACATCGGTGGTAACACGCTGATGGAAATTGCCTATGCCTATGCGCAGCGATTGGATATATTCCTCCTTAATCCGGTGCCTGATGTAAGTTATGCTGACGAAATTAGGGGTATGCATCCGACTATCCTCGAGGGTGATCTCACTAACATCGATGCGCATGTCGCATCATTACCGCTGCTTTTTATGAGCACCGAGAGCGTCATTAAACATCGGGCAGCTGCTCGAGCTATGCGCCGTGCGGGTGTGCCTGTGCGCGTTGCTGGCAAAAAGGTTGATTCTGGGGTGAGTGAGCAGCCATATAGTCTGGCCGAAACCTATGAGGGTGCGATGAATCGCCATGCGAATCTCAAAAAGCTTGGCAGAAAAGCCGACTATTATGCAACGATTGAAAGTGGCGTAGATGCGGTACATACCAATCATGGTGTCTTTGGATGCACGGTATCGGTGATTGAAAAATCTGATGGCATGCAGAAAATTGGCGTTGACTACGATATTGAATTTCCGAAAGATATGACTGATAGGGTACCGTCGAAATATGCGGATTTTGGTATGTTGGTACAGCAAGAATATGGTTCGAAATATAAGGATCCTATTACATACATCACAGGTGGCGCATTAACCCGAGCCAAGCTGATGGAAAGCGCGCTCGTTAACGTTGCAGTACAGCTGAACCAGTCGAAATAGAGTACAATATAAAGAGATGAAGACGAAACTCGTTATTTTTGGGATTACCGGTGATTTGGCGCAGCGCAAGTTGCTGCCGGCACTGGAGCATATCGTGGCAAATGGACAGTCGGACCTATCGATTATTGGCGTGTCGCGGCGCGAGGTATCGATTGATGATGTATTGAAAGAGCGCACGAGTCTCCGCGCACTGACAAGTATCGTGACGATGGATATGAACAGCGCGGCGGATTTTACTGCCCTGCGCGCGGCGATTGACCTAAGGGATGACGAGCAGGCGTTGCTGTACTTGTCGGTACCACCCGAATCAAGCGGAGCAATTGTTGAGCATTTGGGTCAAGCTGGTATCAATACGCCGAACGTCAAACTGCTCCTCGAGAAGCCATTTGGGGTTGATACTCAGTCGGCACTTGATATGATTGCACATACCGACCGCTATTTTAGCGAGGCGCAGGTGTATCGTATCGATCATTATCTTGCAAAAGAAATGGCGCAAAATATTTTGACGTTCCGCGCACGTAACGCATTGTTTGCTCATGTGTGGAATAATGCAGTCATCGAGCGCATCGAGGTCATCGCATTGGAATCGCTCGATATTGAGGGCCGCGCTGGCTTTTACGAGCAAACAGGCGCGCTGCGCGATGTGTTGCAAGGCCATTTACTCCAGTTGCTCGCGCTCGTGCTTTCACCGGTTCCCGATGATCTTGATTGGACGAAGCTGCCTGAAAACCGCCTGCTTGCATTGCAGCATATTCAGCCGGCTGATCCGACTCGTGCCATACGAGCCCAGTATGCAGGCTACCGCGAGGAGGTGAATAATCCAGAGAGTACCGTTGAGACATTTGTATCGGCCGAATTCTTCTCTGACGATCCGAATTGGGTAGGGGTACCACTGGCACTCACGACTGGTAAAGCGCTTGACCGTAAAACCACGCAGGTGCGCATTCATTTTCGTAAAACCAACGCTGCGCAGAGTAATTTTCTGATCTTCCGTATTCAGCCGCACGAAGGCATTGAGATTGATCTGGTGACCAAAAAACCTGGCTATGACCATACATTTGAAGATCAAGAGCTCAGTTTTATGTATGATACAGACACACGGCTGCCCGATGCCTATGAGCAAGTGATCCATGACGCCATCCAGAGCCGCAAGAGTCTGTTTGCGACCAGTAGTGAGGTGATTCGTGCCTGGGAAATCGTCGCACCACTTCAGCGTGCCTGGCGCGAATCGAGTGCTGATTTGCGTTTCTATGATCAAGGTGCGCGTGGCCGCTCAGTTATCGACCAGTAATTATTTGTTGCAAAAAATACATTTTCTAACAGAGTAAAAATCCTATTGACAGGGGGTATTTTGCGCTTGACATATTGACAATTTAACGCACTTATGCTAAGTTAAGTACAGATAAAAGAACAAAACAAACATACATAAACATAGGAACCACCATGTCAGAAACAATGTCATCGAACAAACCAAGTGAAATCGCCAGTCGCTTAAATAATTTTAATGCCAATCAAGCGGATTTTGAAGCTCAGCAGTTTGAAGATAGTTTGATGGGTGAAGCTGGTAAAACTGACTTTAGCGACGAAGCACGAACACGCCTTGAAGAAGCCTCTGCTTATGAAGATCACTTGAAATCAATGGCGGGTCGCGACGAAGCACATGATCCCTTTGAGGCTGGTCTTGATGCGCTCGATAACGGTGAAACTGCTGATATACTCGACCGTGCTATCCAAGATAGTCCACAGCTCCGTCGTGCAAATATGATTGCACAAGATATTGCGCGTCGTCGTGCCGAAGGTGGTGCTGAGAATGATGCCTATGTGATTGACCAAGAGGCAAAACTCGAGAGTCTTTTGAATGCTTACACCGAAAGCGCTGACAGCGATGAAGACGTTGCTCTACGGATTATCGAAACAACAGCAGGGAACGCTCCGGCAACTGCAACTGCAGAAACAGAAGCTCCCGTCGAAGCAGAAGCAGAGAGCCCTGCGTCGGATGATGCAGAGGCAGAACGCAAAGTAAGCAGCCTTGATCAAGTGCAGATTGATGCTGCCTTGGCGGCACGTGCTGAGGCACTGCAGGCTCAGGCGGAACTGAATGAAGATAATGTCCGTGCGGCCGCTGCTGCTCGTGAAGCAGCACTTGCTCAGCCTGAAGAGTCACAAGAGGAGCTCCAGTCGGCAGCTCGCCCAGACCGACCAGTGCCACTAACGCCGGCACGTCCAGTTGCTGAACAGATAGAAGAAGCTCGTGCGGATGATGGCGAAAATGATACTGAGGTTGAAGAGGCGAACCTCGAAGCAGATGATGAACAAGAGGACGCAGTCGTAGCTAAAAAGCGTGGCTTTGGCCGTCGTGTGCTCGGTCGAGTATTCCGTAGCAAACGGCATACGGAAAAGCGCGAAGCAGTTCTTGGTCGCTACCGTGAATTGCGCGGCAATGACGAGGCTGCTTTACCAACAAGGTTTGATCGCATAGCAGGTGTTGGCGTTGGTGTGTCAGACTTCCAGCAGGCGAAAAAAGAGGTTAAACAAGAGCGAAAAGCCGAGAAAAAGAAGGCTAAGACCGAGAAAAAAGAAGCTAAAAAAGCCGAAGAAAAGCAACGTTATGAGCAGAATTGGCGCCGTAACGACCAAGAGGTAACGACAACACCAAAGATCGTTGACGCCCCGGTCAATGATGACGAGTCGCAACTGCCTCGCGTCAGCTAAAATTTCTCTATAGCAAAAGCTAACCTATCATAACGAAAGAGCACCTTTATGTCAGAATTCGGCGGTTCCGCATCTCGATCATCCTCCCCTGAGACGACTGAATGGAATGAAGATCGCGCCTATCAGGAACGTCTTGAAGCGATGGCGAACCGCTCAGATTCGTATGACCCGTTTGAGGCGAGCTTTGAAACGTACGAAGAGAACGAGAGGGCCGGTGATAGCGAACCAGCAGCTCGCCCAGACCGACCGGTACGACTTGATCCGTCACGTTCTGTAGCTGAACAAATGTCTGCGTCTCTCGATAGTAATGAGACAATAGATGACGCTCTCCCGCGGATGGTTGCGCGCGAACAAATTACCAGCGGAACTGAGCATCGCATTGCAATAGGTGAAGATATCCAAGCAAGTATTTATCTTGGTAATGCCGAAATGGCGACAAATAGCGAGTCGGAGGCGGATGATCCGCGCCGTATTTCGATCATCGATCTCCGCTCTGCACCACGAGGTGCTGATGGTACTATCCAATACGAAGGCCATCGTCTTAATGCAGATTTACAATATCTGCTCGTGCAAGGAGCCCCAAATTGGGAAGAAGATACCGGGTATAAAGGTATTCGTGCAGGTGAAACAGTGAATATTGGTCGTGCGGATGATGCGACAAGCCGTCGATTTGAATTGCCAGATAGCGTTTCGCGAGAACATTGTACGATCTCGATTGATGAAGAGACGGGTGAACTGATAGTGACCGACAAAGAGTCGACGAACGGCACAACGATTGAGATGAGTTCCGAAGCGCTGAGCACCGAGAGTCGTGAGGCGGCAATCGCGGCGCGCGATGCTGCAGTTGAGGCATCTGAACAGACGCGTCCTGCTGTCGAAGCAGGACCGCAGCTCGAAATTGAAGAAATTGCTCGGGCACACGAGCTGCTGGCAAACAGCACTCTGCTGCGTACCGATATTAAAGACATTGCCACCGAGGCGGTGAGTGCTGCGCAACGAGGTACGGCCCATACTTTAAATGCCATAAGTACACCAAAGAATAAATATCTGGAATGGCGCCGGGATGCCGCTCAGGAAAAATATGATCGTAAAGCTGCTCGTCAAGGTACAAGCATGTTCAAGTTTATAAACAAGCATTATGATAAAGCTGCTGCCAAGGCGCAGGGTAAACTGAACGATCGTCAGTCGCGGTATAGTAAGCACTCGGCTATGATGGATGGCCGTGTAACGAACACCGAGCAGCGAACGGTTGAGCGTCGTGAGTTGGGTGAAAAGTTGCGTACTAAGTTGATGGAAGATAAAATCAAGGCTGAGGAGCGCAAGCTCATTCGCAAAGAAAAGGCTGAACGCCGCCGTCAGCTCAAACAAAGCACTGATCGACTATCGTATCAGGAACGTCAACGTATTATCGATGAATTTACCCCAGAACACAGGCGCCGTATCCGCAATACCGCGATTCGTGCCATTAAAAACAAACGAACTTAGGAGAAAATATGCCACTTGTAACTCGCCAATTGATGAATGACCTTGGAGTAGCTATATCTGATGATGAGCTAGCATCGCTATCGGAACATATCGAGAGCACGCTGGATACACGCGTAACCGACGAGATTGTAGCGGAGCTAAGCAACGACGAAGTGCGAGAGCTGAACGACTTAGCTGATGCGGCCGACGAGGTGCGAATGGAATGGTTGCGGGCGCACGTGCCGGAACTGCGCGAGATTATTGAAGACGAAACGGCGATTTTGTTGGGTGAACTGGCTGAACATAGTGATCGGCTGGGGTAGTCGATTGTTGAGTTAAATAGACAACACCCATCCACTACATCTAGCGCCTGACCCATGGTTGGTGCTACAATGGAATTCCATGAGGGAGACAGAACTTGTGGATAACAAACAGAAATTTATCTTTGTGACGGGCGGCGTTCTTTCCGGGGTAGGGAAAGGAATCACAGCAGCGAGTATCGGTGCAGTGTTGCAGGCCAAGGGGGCAAAGGTGTCAATTCAAAAATGTGACCCGTATCTGAATGTAGATGCGGGTTTGCTTAATCCTGCGGAGCATGGCGAATGCTTTGTGACCAAAGATGGTGCCGAGACCGATCTTGACCTAGGGCATTATGAGCGATTTCTTGACATTGAACTCACTCAGAAAAACGCGACCCTGAGCGGACGACTGCTGAGTCAGCTGATTGCTGATGAGCGGGCCGGTAAATTCGGTGGTAAGACGGTACAATTGGTGCCGCATCTGACCGGGGCAATCCAGGACGCGATCGAACTGGCGGCTGACGGCAGCGATATTCATATCGTGGAAATCGGCGGTACGGTGGGCGACTACGAAGGGTTGAGTTTTGTCGAAGCGATTCGTGAATTTTCGAACCGGGTGGGACGAGCGAATTGCTTGTACGTGCATGTGGTCTACGTGCCATTTATTGGCACTAGCAAAGAATTTAAAACCAAACCGGCACAGAATGCACTCAATGAGCTGCGCGGATTTGGGATTACGCCAGATTGTGTAGTGGTACGTTCAGACGAGCCAGCGCCAGTGAGCGTGGCGCGTAAGATCAGTATGTTTAGCGGCGTTCCTGAGGATGCGGTGGTACTGCTGCACAATGCAAGTACGGTGTTTCAGGTACCACTGACGATTGCTGCCAGTGGTATTAATGACGTATTGACGCGGTTTACCGGTAATACGCGTGAGCCAGACCTAAGCAAATGGGCATCGATTGTGACTGCACAGGCTAAAGAGCACAGCAATACGGTGACAATTGGGCTGGTGGCAAAGTACATGGATAACGAAGACACCTATATCTCGGTGCTAGAGGCGTTGAAAAGTGCCGCCTGGCAAGAAGATGTGGGTCTGAAGATTGAGTGGATTAATGCTGAAACGGCTGAGCCTTCGGATTTTGAACACGTTGACGGCCTCTTAGTGCCGGGCGGTTTTGGTGAGCGTGGGGTACCGGGTAAGATTGCCGCGGCTGATTACGCACTTGAAACAGGTGTGCCGTATCTCGGCATTTGTCTTGGTCTGCAAGTGGCTGTGATTGCGGCGGCGCGACGGAGTGGATTGACTGACGCGAACAGTAGCGAATTTGCACCAGAAGGCACGCAAAGTGTTGTGTATATCATGGAAGGTCAAGCGGGTAAAGAATCGACTGGTGGAACGTTGCGGTTGGGCAATTATGACGCCGTGCTGAAGGAAGGAAGTACAGTGGCCGAGGCCTACGGTACGACGCACGTGACCGAGCGCCACCGCCATCGGTATGAAGTTAATCAGGCCTTTACTGAGGCTATCGAAAAGGGTGGCGTGGCAATCAGCGGCACCTCGCCCGATGGTAAGCTTGTCGAATTTATCGAAGCACCAGAGCATGCCTATTTTGTCGCGACACAGGCGCACCCAGAACTCAAAAGCCGACCAAACCGCGCTCATCCGCTCTTTGTGGGGCTGATTCGCGCGGCACGAGCGGCTAAATAAAAACCACACCGAAACGTGTGGGTGATGCGACCGTCCTCCAGGCAATGCAACTGCCTGGAGGACGGTCGACTTTTAGGCGTCCACCATGCCAAATGATTGGCCGAGGCTTTCGACACGTCGACAGAGCTCGCCGTATCTGCCGACGCCGGGAAGGCTGGTTGCTTCGGGTTGCCAAAATAGCTTGAAGCATAGCTGGAAGTATCGCGCATCGAACTTGCCGATTTGTCGGAATTGATACCGAATCCGACCGCGCAGCTCGTCCGATGTGCGCAGCTCAACCGGAAGGCTCTCCAGTTGACCAACGATGCGCTCGATACGATCGAGGCATTGTTCGGCCGTGGGATATGCACGTTGGTAGAGCCAGATGATTCCGCGCCATAAGCCGGCAAACATCGACTCTGTCGCACCGCCGAAATAAGGGTCGAAATAGTTCATTACGCTTCCAATCGTTGATGGGGTGAGTGCCACTATATTGAGATATAGTGTGTATATTATAAACTCGAATATACGCAAATGCAATAGTATAGATTGACATATATAAATAAAAGTTGTATAATGACAACATGGCTTATCGACCAAACATTCCAGCTCCCGTATCTATTGATCGAACAGAGATTGAACGTGAACATGGAGCATATGTGTTTGATGATGATAAAGTGACGATTATTTCACAACCAACAGTTGAGCATACGCTTGCATCGGTGGCTGCGCAACCAGACTCCAATTCGCTGATTGTAACACCAGAGTTATCGCTACTCGATGACCACGAGTTGGCGGATTTTTCACCAGAGCGGCAGCGCAGTGATGAGATGATTCGGTTACTGACTGAGCGTTTCGATGCGCTAAAAGATATTTCAAAAACCACGACAAATACGATTATGATGGGTGCGCCCGTTCTGTCATCGCGAGGCGGCTTTAATAATGGTCTTATTGTTGCAGAAGAAGGTGAAATTATTCATACGCAGCGTAAAGTGTATCCATCACCGCAGGAGGAGATGCTTGGCTGGTTTGAATACAGCGATGCACCTCACCGCTATCAACGGCTTGGTCGGGCAGTACTGATTTGTTCAGAGCTTCCATATGCCTCAAAACTTTCACCGCTCGAGCGTGTCGTGGCTGATACGCTTTTAGTACCAGCGGCGTGGGGGATTCCATCAATGTCCCCTGAGGCATACGCGCGCCATGGTGGTCGCGATGGGTACCATCAGTATACATTGGAGAGTGCGGCACGGATGGCGGCGGAAGAAATGCCGCGGCTGAAGCAGGTATATGTAGCCGACCGCTCGATTGCCGGAAGTGTCCCGCAAATCGGCCGATTGACCATTGAGCGATAGGGCGTCCTTGACTTTTTATAGCATAAGTGCTATAATGAAAGTATGAGTGAAACAAAAATAAACATTGAACATCAAACGAATGAAACATCTGTTGATGTACGTCGCGTTGCGGTTGGACTCGGCATTGCCGCGGCCGCGGCCGGCGGTATTATGGCTGCTAAGCTTGGCTTTGGTGGCGAAGCGGCTTCGGCGCCTGAACTGCCGCACCATACTGATAAGCAAGTAACATTTACGCTTGAGCAGGGCGGAACCGTACAGGACGGAGCATTTGCACATGCTCGAGAGCAGACTCCTGATCTTATGGTTGAGCAAGAAGGTCAGATTATCACCTCATCGCGCGAGGCAGCGCGGGCGAATGGTATTCCGCAGCCAGGTGATGGCTTTACGCTGAACATCGGTGAATACGATGGTAAACCGGGTGTTGACTATAAGGTTACACCTCAAGGTGTATCATCCGAAACGGAGAATAAGTAATGTCACACGACAATCAACCATACATCCAGACGCCTGATTCGGCAGATGATATTGCGACACTCCGCTACCTTTTGCAGACGATTAAGGGCATTAGCCCAGTGTCGGGTGGAAGCTTGAGCGAGACACTTGAACCGCAGTATATCGCAGTCGAGGAAGACCAGGCGCCTCACGCAGAATAGAAAACGGACATTTCCATAAATGGTCGCACATAAAGCGACCATTTTTGTTTTGGACTATATATAAACTGTAAAGGTATAATATATCAATTTTAGCAAAACATATCAGAGGTGGATTTGCGGAAAGTCTCATGATATAGTGAAGGTAATGGAACAAAAAATTACTCAGATACTCAAAAGTGAGTTTGACCTTGATGTAACGCCAACCCTGACACGACCAGAACCACAGTTTGGTGATTATACGACCAATGTGGCCTTGCAGATTGCAGGGCGGGTGAGGCAAAATCCGCGGGCTGTCGCCGAGAAAATTGCCGAGAAGCTGGCCGAAACAGGAGAATACGAAGCGGTTGAGGTGGCTGGACCGGGCTTTTTGAATATCACGCTCAAACCGGCGGCGCTGCTGGATGTGACACGCAAGGAGCCGATTCCAGGCCGCGCTGGACAAACGGTGGTTATCGAAACGAACAACCCAAATCCGTTCAAGGCAATGCATATCGGGCACGCCTATAATGCGATTTTGGGCGATACAATTGCCAACTTATTGGCTGTTGACGGTGCCAAGACCTACCGGGTGAGCTATCACGGCGACGTGGGGCTGCACGTGGGTAAAAGTATGTATAGTTTGCTGCGTTATGCGGACGGCGATATTGGCAAGATCGAGGCAATCCCAGAGAGTGAGCGCAATAGCTTTATGAGTAAAATGTATGCCGAGGGAAGCAAGGCGTACAAGGAAGACAAGGCGGCAAAGGCTGAGATTAATGACTTGGCCGAGCAATCATTTGAGCCAAAAACAGGTCTGTATATTCAAATTTATGATCTTTGTAAAAAATGGAGTTTCGAGCAAATTGATGCGCTCGTGGCACGGCTGGGAAATATACCGATTGAACGACGGTTTTTGGAGAGCGATGCTGATGTGTATGGGGTAAAAACCGTCAAAGATAATACACCGAAGGTATTTAAGCAGTCGGATGGCGCGTATATATTTGAAGGTAGCAAGTACGGTGCGTTTGATAATGCGTTTATTGCCAGCAATGGGCGGGGGCTGTATGCGGCGCGTGATTTAGGGCTCATGCAGTACAAAAATGAATATTACCATCCTGATCATAGCTATATCGTGACTGGCAACGAGCAGGCGGCGTATTTTAAAGGTGTAATTGCGGCCGCGGAACAGATCTGGCCAGAGCAAAAGGGGCAGACGGTTAATATTCCGACGGGTCTGGTGAAATTAACGACGGGCAAAATGAGTAGCCGTGACGGTGATGTGATTGAGATTGGCTGGTTGTTTGATCAATTTGCTGAGGCAATCAAAGAACGTGGCGGTGAACCGGATGATGCAATTATTGCAGGGGCGCTGCGGTATCAGTTCTTGAAGGTAAAAATCGGCAGCGATGTGGTGTTTGATGTGAACGAAGCGGTCAGTCTAACGGGTAATACGGGGAGCTATTTGCAGTACGCACATGCTCGGGCACGCCGTATCTTAGAAAAGTCAACCGCACCGGTAGCGATGCCGACTGATGTACGCATCGAGGATCGACTGCTGGTGCGAAAACTGGGCGAATATCATGAAGTGGTTGAGGTAGCAAAGCGGAGCCTCGAGCCGCATCATATTTGTACGTATCTGTTTGAATTAGCGCAGGAATTTAACCGCTACTACGAAAAAAACCAGGTGATCGGGAGCGACCATGAGCTGCATCGCCTGGGGCTGGTGGCGCTATATGCCGATACGCTGCGCGCCGGGCTGATGATTTTAGGTATTGTCGCACCTAATAAAATGTAGTATAACAGTAGCATGGGAACCACCTATTGCATGAACACGATGAATCTACGCGGCCTCGTCCTCGTGATTTTTGGTGCGCGTAGCGGCAGGTAGTTTCCGGTTTTCCGATCACTCTCCTCGCCGCAACCAAGCGGCGAGTTTTCGTAAGAGAGGAATCGGCGTCCAGCACCGGGAAACGCCCGGGCTGAGATAACAATTTGGAGGAGAAATGTGTAATACCGCGATTCGCGAGGCGATTGTCAACCGACTCGTACAGCACGGACCGGTGCGATCCACGAGCGGCTCGATCAAAGAGTTGCGTGAGGCGTGCGGGATCGGTGGTTCGAACACACAGTTCAGCCGCGCGCTGGGCAGTGCCATCAAGAACGGCGATGTCGTCCGACATCGACCGGAGCCGACCTGTCGAGATGACGACGATCGTCCGATCACGATTTTCGCGGCACGCGAGCTCTCGAAAAACTCGACGAGTAGCCGCAGCCCCTACTTCGTGCCGTAACCCGGCACGAAAACAGGTTGAGCCACCCCGTTGATGCTGACCAGGCATCCGGGGTGGTTCAATCACTCACTTCTCCTCCGTTTTTCCTGAGATATTATGATGTGGTATACTTTTATCATCAAATATAATTTGTGGAGAGAACATAATGGTTTCAAGTAAAGTGAAGGCTGCGGCTTCAAAAGCAAGTGCGGCAAAAAAGCGTGTCGGTGCTGCATCGGGTGGTCATGCCGGCGGATTTATGACATTTATTCGTGAGCAAGGTGTCGTTGGCTTAGCAGTCGGTTTGGCAATTGGTACTGCCGCCGGTGCGAGTGTTAAGGTAATTGTCGATGAATTCATTAACCCAATTGTTGCATTGCTGACACGTGGCGTTGATCTGAGTAGCCTCAAATGGGTCATTATCGCTGAAGACAAAGGTGCGCATCAACCAGAAGTTGCTATTGGCTATGGGGCGATTCTTTCGTCGCTGATTGTCCTGACGGCGACGGCGTTTGTGATTTATCTTATTATTCACTTTGCCAAGCTTGATCGTCTCGATAAAAAGAAAGACTAGTCGGTCTTAAACGCTGAAACACCCTCGGTACTACCGAGGGTGTTTGCGTGTGCGAGTTGTTTTTTGCCGGCGCGGTGGCAGTGCTGCCCGGTACGTGCGCCTGCGCCGTACACGCCAGGTGATAGCGAACATGAACGTGAGAGCGATAAGATAGAGATAGAGTGAAGGAATGTTAATCTGGCCAACTCGAGCAAAGCCGGTATTCGGCGCCAGTATAAAACCGAATTCGCCGTCGGCCTTAATGGACAGCGTTGATTGAACAGTGGTTGTATTGCCAGCACGGTCTGTGAGCGTGATAGTGATAGGGTAGGTACCGCTGGCAAGCGCAGCGATAGTATCTTCGGGGAGGGTCCATGTGCCGTCACCGTTATTGATTGCTTGATAGGTGCGACCATTAATAGTGACTAAGATAGTTGTGAATGGACTATCAACGGCGCCCCGCAGCGCCGGCGAGCGACTGGTGCTACTTGTGGTGGTAACGGTGCCGGTAGGTGGAACGGTATCGATAATCAGCATATCGGGCTGCGTAATATCAGATAGAATCGTATCACCCGCGGCATTGGTTGTATAGATACGCACAGGGTAGGATCCATCAACAAGATCAGGAGTAATAACGCCTTCGGGGAGGGTCCATGTCCCATCACCGTTATTGGTAGCTTCGTAGGTATGACCATTGATAACCAGGAATACTCGTGCACCGGGAAGACTGACTGTCCCGCGTAAGGTGGGCGATCGACTATTGCTTGTTAGACGATTGACGGTTGCGGTATTTTGATCATAGGTAAGGGTAAACGATTGGGTGTCAGTCGTTTCAGGGCATCCACCAGTGGCGATGATAGTGAGATTGTTGGCTCCTGGCGCAAGCGGAACACTGATAGATGTCGTTTCGGTGCTGAGTCCACCTAAGGTGGTAGGTACAGGTGATGCGCCACCTTGGATAGTAACACTCCTTGTCCAATGAGCAACGAGACTTAGGTTGGCGGATGAGAGGCCTGTTGAGGTATTGTTGGCCGGTGCGGTTACGGTAATACTTGGGGTATGAAAGCCACCTTGACAGATGGTACCAGTGACAGGGGTAAACGCGAATGCAGGTGGTGCGATACAGAGTATCGCACCGAGCATACATCCGGCGCTAGCGATTTTTTGACTAGCTTTTTTTGCGAATCTTGATAATCGCACGCCATGCTCCAAACATAATTAATAAAAAGACAAGAGCGGCGGCAAAAAATGCAACAAGTGGGGATATGACATATACTGTGGTGATTTTTGAGAATACTTTGCCGTTTACTGTTGCAGACTGAGTAACCGTATAGCTTGCTACTGGCGCCAGGCTCCGCGTGGTGAGGTCGACAGTTCGAGTCGTTTCTGGGAGGACAGTGCGAATCTGCTCGGTAGTTTGGTTGTTGCCGCCGAATACCGTTTTTTGCTCAAGCCGAACGGTTGTGTCGAAGTCGGTATTGCCCGTATTGGTAACTTTTGCGGTTGATGTGAGTAACGAACCGATAATAATTGGAGAAATAGTATTAAAGTCTACATTACCACTGCTTTTGGTTGTGCCCTTTGGTTTGGCGTAAACAAGCATACCGACGCGTTTTTTAGTGATGACCGAGCCTGCGTTTTGTCCATCGGTTTCAGCGAAGATGGCAGCGTATTGGCTACCTGCAGGGATACTAGTGGGTACCGTAATGCTGTACGGAACTTCAACTGACGCATCAGGCTGGAGCAAGTAAGCAGTTTTCGCAAATGATATCCAGCGATTAATCTGTGTACGGGGTGTTTCTTGGGTGAATCCAGGTGTATAGTTGGCGTCGCTCGTGACTGTATATGGCGCCGCATACACTTTGAACGAAAATGGTGTCTTGCCTGTGTTGCGGATGGTGAATGTTCCTTTTGTTGTTGCACCAGGTGAGATGTCGACACGCTGTTTGGTCGGAGAGAGAGTGATCTGAACAGTATCATTTGGCGCTGGAGTAGGGGCTGCTGCCACAGTGGTAAAATCGTTCAAGCCAATACCTGCCGCGACAATAAGTGTGGCGACAGGAAACAAAAAACGATAGAGGGAGCGGCGTATCGACATAGGGTGTGGCGTTTATACTTAAGGTTTGGTGACTGCTGTGTAGACGACCGAGTTGGTGTAGTTACCACTTGGCTTAGTGGCGTCGGCGCTCATGGCGTACCAGACGGTCACATCATCGCCTGCGCCAGACGTATTGGTGCTTGAGGTTTTGATATTTTGTGCTGATCCACTTGCTGGAACGCCTGCCCAGGTTTGGCTGCTTGAAGCTGCGCTATTCAGGACGGTCGTTGGACCGGCGCCAAAGGTACCTGCGTTATCAATACGATAACCCCAACTATTGGTCGCCAGAGTAGATGGCGATGCCCAAGTACCTGCATGAGCAGCGATATGATCACTACCTTTGACGAGATCGCGTTCAGCGCCAGTTGTCGAGAGTGTGAGGTCGTATCCGGTGGCATTATTTGTTGTGACGGTAACAGTGTTGCTTGCAGTTGATACGGCTGCTCCACTTGATGGAGCTACGTTGAGTGCAACGCTTGCGCCGGAATTAACTGTGATTGTTGAGCCGATGGTACCAGTAATAGTTGTATTACTTGTGGCTGCAAGCGCAGCTGGGCTGTAGGCAAGAGCAATGACTGCGAAGGCAGTAGTGCTTGCGGTAAGGATACGATTGGTTTTTGTATAAATACGTTTCATCATCTTTGCTCCTGTTTGTATTGTTCTTGTGTACTATCTATATTGCTAGATTCTACTCTATATGGAGTTATAATACCATAACCTTTTTTAATTTACCACAGCTGTATATAAGATGGTATTCGTGTAATTTCCCGAAGGTCGGTCAGCCGCGGCTTTCATCGCATACCAAACGATAGTAGGATCATTCGAGGCGGTGCTATTGGTTGTTTTGATGGTGGCTGGCAATGTAGAGGCCGGAACACCCGCCCAGCTAAAGGTGCTTGAGGTAAGGTTGGTCTCGAGGAACGTACCTGATCCGAATGAGCCAAGATTATCCACGCGAAAGCCCCAGGTATTATTGGCGAGTGATGTAGGGCTATTGATGGACCCGCTTGATGGAGTAATTGTATCTGATCCGCCCGAACGGGTAAGGTTACGGTTTGTGGTCGTGGTCGAGAGTTGAAGTGTATAACCAATTGCATTGTTGGTGCTGACTGTCGTGGTATTGTATTGGCTTGAGATGCGACCACTCGAATCGGGGGTAACGGTCAGTGAGACCGATGGAAGTGACGAAAGGGTAATAAAGAGGGGTGTACCCGTAGCGGTCGTACTCGGTGGGCTGGTGCCGGCGCTGTTGATTGCGCTCACGCGGAAGGTGTAGGTTGTGCCAGCAGAAAGGCCAGTAACAGTTTGTGTTGTTGCAGTAGAGGCGGGGTGGATAAACGTGTTCCAGGTACTGCCGCCATTTGAGCTGTATTCTACTAAATAATCGGTGATTGCACTGCCTCCGTTGTTTCCAGGAGCAGCCCAGGTGAGTGTTACTGCGTTGTTTGCAGGTGTTGTTGTGAGACTTGTCGGTGCATCGGGTGCATTAGCAAAGTATGTATAGCTGTTGGCAAGTGTTGCGTTTTGGCCATTTTGGTTGGTGGCGGTAACGCTGACAACACCGGGAGTATGAGCAGGTGAGAGGCCAGTGATGGAAGTTGGGTTAGTGCGTGCGACATTCGTTGCAGCTGAACCGCCCATCGTTATTGTTGGCCCAAGAAGCTTTGTTGTAACAGGGATAGAACTATTTGTTGTCGTGTCATCACCAAGTTGGTTGAGGGAATTATCTCCCCAGCATGCTATCTGACCATCGGAGGTTGTTGCACAGGTCTGGCTCCGTCCGGATGCGATATTAACGACGGTTTTGCCGTTGAGCGCGCCGTTAGTGCTGATAATTGTTGGTGTTGTGACATCGGTCGTGCTATTATTACCAACTTTCCCGGTATCATTACCTCCCCAACACGCGGCTGTAGCATCAGTAGTCTTTGCACATAGGGTTGTGAAGCTGGTTGTAAGCAGTGCAAGGGGTTTATTATTGAGCGCACCACTTGTTGTAATAGGGGTAACTGACGTCGACCCTGTCGTAGCACCGTTGCCAAATTGCCCGTTCCCGTTCGCTCCAACGCATGCTGCATAAGTTGTTGTAGCACTGGTGGCGCATGTGTACAAGAAGCCTGCGGTGGCGCGAATCGGGCGATAGAGTAGTGAATAACCTGTAAATTCCGTCGCCTCAACAGGGCTATTACTATCAGTAGTGTTGCCGTTGCCCAGGCCTCCAAATGTATTATCACCCCAACAGTATAGTGAGATATCTGAAGTAGTGGCGCAAACGTGAGCGACACCCATAGTAATTTGTGTGACTTTTTTGCCGTTGAGCGCACCACTAGTATTAACGGCAACTGGCGATAGCCTGCCTGTCGTGCTTCCGTCGCCAAGCTGTCCTTGAGCGTTATCTCCCCAGCAATATACACCGCCATCACTCGTGACGGCACAGGCTGATGGTCGCGCTGTGTAGCTTGTACCAGTTGTTGTGTATGACTGTGAGACGGCAATTTGAACAACGGTTTTGCCGTTGAGCGCGCCACTTGTATCAACGGCAACTGGTGTAGTGCTCTGTGTCGTGCTACCGTTACCGAGCTGTCCGTCGGTATTGGCCCCCCAGCAATATACCTTACCTTCACTTGTGAGTGCACAAGTGCTCCAGATGCCAGCGGCAATTTGAACGATCGTCTTGCCGGCCAGAACCCCGCTGGTATTTACGGGTGTCTGTGTGCTGCGTGATGTTGTCGTGCCATCGCCAAGCTGCCCGTTTCCGTTATTTCCCCAGCAATAGGCGAGTCCGCCTGCATTGATTCCGCAGTTATGCCAGCCGCCACTCGAGAGGTTACCCATATATTGGCCTAAATTAGTACCGCTCAGAGTAAAAGCTGTGCCTCCGGCTGCAACGCCACTGGTGGGTGAAATACTTGCAAGAGTCGGGGTGGGCGGAGTGAAGGTGAATGCGTTCGGAAGTACTACCTGGGCTCTATTGTTGCCATCGACTGCTGTAATGTTTGAAATACCAACATCATGCTGGGGGGTGGTAACTTGGATTTGGGTGTTACTGAGCGTAGTGACATTTGTCGCGGGATCACCGTTGAAATCAACCGCATAGGGCTTCCATGTAATTCCGACTGGTACGGATGAATTTGTCGTATTACCCGTGGCGAGCTCTCCATTCGTGTTATTCCCCCAGCAATATACCTTATAGTCAGTCGTCGTGGCGCAGGTGGTATAAGCGCCGGCAGATATACCGCTGATCGTTTTACCGCTCAGAGCACCACTATTCGTTACTTGCACAGGTGTCGTTGCATCGGTGGTGGTGTTATTTCCAAGCTGGCCATACGCGTTAAATCCTGAACAGTATACGAAATTATCGGCAGTTAATACGCACATACGAGCGTTACTCCCTGTTATCTGTATGATCGTTTTGGTAGCAAGTGCACCTGTATTAAAGGCAGCGGTCGGAGCTGTGTAGGAACTCCCTCCGCCTAGTCCGAACTGACCATTACTATCGCTACCCCAACAGTATACTTTGCCATCGCTTGTAGTGGCGCAAGTACCAAGATAACTTACCGCAACCTGTGTTACTGTTTTGCCACTCAGCACGCCACTGCTTATAACGGCTACTGGCGAAAGCCTCTGTGTGGTAGTACCATCACCAAGACCGTAGTAAGTGTTATTGCCCCAACAGTATACACCTCCGTCACTCGTGACGGCACAGGTGTGTGAATCACCGATGGATGCCTGTATAATCTTCTTGCCGCTCAGCACGCCGCTCATATTGACAGATACTGGCGAATTGCGCTGTGTAGTAGTGCCATCGCCGAGTTGTCCTTGGCGATTGTCGCCCCAACAGTACATGCCACCATCGGTTGTAATGGCACAGGCTGATGAAAGCGTGTAGTCGGCGCTAGAGCTATCACGAGTAATGGTATTGGTGACAACCTGTGTAACGGTTTTGCCACTCAGCACGCCGCTCGCATCGACAAGAGTTGGAAATGTCCTGTTTGTCGTTGTGCCGTCTCCGATTTGTCCGCTTGCATTATTTCCCCAGCAATAGGCCTTGCCGTCAGCAACGGCACAAGAATTATATTTTCCGGAAGATATTTGAGTAACTGTCTTTCCATTGAATGAATTAATCACGTCTACTGCCGTGGGCTGGTATTGGTAATTGGGGCCGCCACTCCCAAGTTGTCCTGAACTGTTAGCTCCCCAGCAATAGGGTTTACCGGCGGTTGAGAGAGCGCACGCTGACCACTGACCAATAGAAACACTCATGATATTGTCGGTTGGGTCAAGATTAGTACCAGTAAGGGTGGTCGACGTCCCGCCATTAACACTACCAGCTGTAGCTGAAGTACTTGTAAGTGTTGGTGCTGCTCTTACATCGGTATATGTATAGGCATTTGTAAGGCTACCAATCTGGCCGTCGGGATTGGTGATTGTGACCGTTGTTGAACCAGCGGATCCGGCTGGAGCGGTTGCGAGTACACGAGTGGGGGAAATATAGGTCACATAGGGAGATGGACTTGAGCCAAATGTAACAGTGGGTATGATAGGGGAGGCATTTGGCATTATGGTAGCAACTGGGGTGGTACTGTTTGTTGTGCCACCATTTCCAAACTGGCTCTTTGCATTATCACCCCAACAGTACGCTGCACCACTTGCGACCGCGCAGGTGGTGCTGAGGTCAGTTGACGATGCGGGAGTTGATGAGGTGATAGCAATACTAGCCACTGTTTTGCCACTCAGCACGCCACTCGTATTCACCGCCACCGGTGTATTGCGTTGCGTCGTCGTACCGTCGCCTAATTCCCCCGCAGTATTTTTCCCCCAACAGTACGCTGCACCATCGGCAATTGCGCATGCCGACCCACCTACGTAAGAGACTAACTTAGAAACAGCTATCGTAATCTGTGTAACGGTTTTGCCACTCAGCACGCCACTCGTATTCACCGCCACCGGTGTCAATCGCTGTGTCGTTGAGTTGTCGCCAAGCTGACCGGTTGAGTTATCACCCCAACAGTACGCTGCACCACTTGCGACCGCGCAGGTTGAGCTAATATTGCCCCCTACACTAGAAGAAACAGCTATCGTAATCTGTGTAACGGTTTTGCCACTCAGCACGCCACTCGTATTCACCGCCACCGGTGTATTGCTACTAGTTGTCGAATTATTCCCGAGTTGACCATTGTTGTTTACTCCCCAACAGTACGCTGCACCACTTGCGACCGCGCAGGTTGAGCTAATGCGAGAAGAGTAGTTACTGTATAAAGAACCAAGGCCAACTGCTATCTGTGTCACGGTTTTGCCACTCAGTACGCCACTCGTATTCACCGCCACCGGTGTATTGCGTTGCGTCGTCGAATTATCTCCAAGTTGACCGGTTCTGTTATCACCCCAACAGTACGCTGCACCACTTGCGACCGCGCAGGTTGAGCCTGCTTTTGTGCTCGTATCACTTCCAGACGATGTGGCTATCTGTGTCACGGTTTTGCCACTCAGCACGCCACTCGTATTCACCGCCACCGGTGTATTGCGTTGCGTCGTCGAATTATCTCCAAGTTGACCAGTCGAATTATTGCCCCAGCAATACGCCGCTCCGTTTGTGTCAACGGCACAAACGGATATTCCACCTACTGATATGTTTGTAATAACCTTACCGTTTAATACTCCAGTCGTATCGACGGCAGTTGGGGTTGTACGGTCTGTTGTTGTTCCATCGCCAATTTGACCGCTGCTATTATTCCCCCAACAGTATACGCGTCCAGCTGACGTAAGCCCGCAACTGGTAACTTGTGAATTATCTACATAGCTGTTACCTGAAGATATCTGAGTAAACCCCGTTCCATTGTCAAACCCCGTTCCATTGATCGTCACCTGGTTTCCTCCGGCTAGGGGACCGGCACCTGAGGTTACACTTGTGATAGTTGGAGCAGCGCCTGCGGCGCTCGCAGTTGGGATATATTGGCCAAGTCCAAGAATTTGCATAACAACAAGAACAAGCACCGCGATTGCTGTGCGAAGACCTCTTGCTAACATCGATAGGTAGTGAGTTAGCGCTCGGCCACTATGGCGAACCCTCATTTTCATACCTTTTTATCTCAAAAACTTTCTCACATACACCCCTATATAGGTATATAGCTCTATTATACTCGTGCTTATCTGTAAACACAAGGATTTTATAGGGGTGGCGGTGGGTGTAAAATAGAAGTATGACAAATGATAGCGAATGGAAGCAGAAATTAACGCCCGAGCAGTACCATGTACTACGCGAAAAGGGCACTGAGCCCGCCTTTACTGGTGAGTACGATAGTGTGTTCGATCCGGGGACATACCGCTGTGCAGCGTGTGGCAGCAAGTTGTTTGCGAGTGAACAAAAATTTGATGCACACTGTGGCTGGCCAAGTTTTTATGATGCAGTTCCGGGTTCGGTCGTTTTCACGCCCGACGATTCGCTTGGTATGACGCGTACAGAGGTGACATGTGCGACATGTGGTGGACATCTCGGGCATGTGTTTGAGGGTGAGGGGTATGATACGCCGACCGATCAGCGATATTGCATCAATTCGCTGAGCTTGAAGTTTGACGCGAGCGAGTAAAGAGTAACACTTGAAATTATATATTATATGTTATAATAAAAGCAGTCAAAACGAAAAAACAAACATGTCAGAAAAGCTTGCAACACCTCCAATGGATCAGAATGCTCGTGAGGAGTATTTTGTGGATGGCTGAACTTGCTTGACTTTATTGCTATTAAATAGTATATTATGATTGTCTAACTTCCTACTAGAGAGAGTTGAAGAACATGTCACGTAGTAAGAACCGGCGTACGACCGAGCGAAAGGATCGCCTGCCGGAAGGAGCGTCGCCGTTCAAGTTTGGCGACTGGCCCGTGTCACTGCTCCGTACGTCCGAGCTCCACCGACCGTGGTTCGGCTCAGGTGGCTACTATGCTCGTACGGTCCAGGAAGCGCTCACCGAAATGAGTCGCGACGAGGATGGCTGGGACTGGCATAGGAGTAAGCCGTGCGTACTGACGCTGGATGAGATGGAAGAGTCGCTGCCTTTGGTAGTGGTCAAGCGCCGGCCTGATCAGGCGGTGCGTTACGGCCGCTACAAGGAGCATCAAGACGTGAATCCCGATCTGTCGCCGTTTGTAACGCTGGGATTTTTCCCCCGAAGCCATTCGATTACGGTCGAGTTGGTGGGGGCGCCCGGCGATCTCAAATTGATCCGGGCGTACGGTGGGGAGTACGTACCGCCGCTTCCGTGGCAGCAGTCGATCAGTCACGATAGCGAGGCGGTGTTCGAGTCGTACACGTACTGGCAGGATCACGCGTTCGTGATGTCGGGTCGAAGCCAGGACGTGGGTCGACTGGTCGATGGCAGTACGCTGACCGACAAGCCTCCACGGTGGGCGCGCGGCATCGAGCGCCAGCGCGCGTCGTAGACTCCCAACAGAAGAAGACATTTGCCTCTGCCGCGCGGCTTCAAATAGCGCGGCTCTTATTTTTTGATATACTAGTACACATGACAAAACCAGCGTTTAAGCCGTCAAAGATTCTATGGGTCGATTTGGAAATGACCGGACTTGATCCTATAGAGGATCGTATCTTGGAAGTGGCGGCGATTGTAACAGATTGGGATTTTAAAGAGATCGCAACGTACGAAGCGGTGGTTAAGGTGGGTCCTGCGCTGATGAAGCGCCGGATGATTGGAGAGTTTTGGGAAGCATTCCCTGCAGTGCGTGACACTCTCCAGGCGCAAAATGAAACAGGCAAGAATGGACGAACCGTTGAGAATGAGCTGCTGGCGTTTATCGATGAGCAGATCGGCGAGGATGATAAAGTGCTGCTTGCAGGTAATTCGATTCACCAAGACCGCCGGTTTATTGCTAATGAATGGCATCGGCTTGATGAGCGTTTGCACTATCGCATGCTCGATGTCAGTGCGTGGAAGGTCGTGTTCGACGGCAAATACCGTAAGAAATTTGCCAAACCTGAAGCGCACCGGGCACTTGAAGATATCCGTGGCAGCATGCAGGAACTGAAATATTACCTTGGAAAAGTGAAAGTATAAGTATGACGCATAAAGAATTCGAAGATTTTATTTTACAGCTTCCGAAGGTATGGCTAGACTATCCGTTTGGCGAAGGAACAGCAGTATACAAGTACGGCGTAAAGCCAGAAGGGAAGATCGTGGCGATTGTCGCAGAGGGAAGCGCGCCACTTCGCGTGAGCTTGAAATGTGATCCGAAGTTGGCTGAAAACCTGCGAGAAAAATACGAAAGTGTGCTGCCGGGATATCATCTAAATAAAAAGCACTGGAATACCATTATTTGCAGTGGTCAACTGACTAATGATGAGATCTTAGACCTCGCAAGGCTTAGCTGGCGCCTCGTAAGTGGTGACCTTGCTTCGGCCTAGTTGCCGATAATGAGATCGTCTTTATAGTCGGCGAATGATTTTTGGATAGGAGTAAGCTGAGAGACGGCGTTTTTAGCGTAGTCTCGAATGGCTTTTGCCTGTGACTTTTTACTCATGGTATTGAAAAGAGTAATCATAATCTTGGACTGATATGCCATTTCAGCGGCATAGACATCATCAAGCTTAGCATTAAGCTTAGCATCATTGAACTTATCTTTTAGTTTAGTGATACTTGCTTTTTCTGAAGCGACGATCTTTTTATCGACACGGCTTTTTTTGACCTCTGCTTGCGCGAGGAGTTCATCAGCGTCGTGGCTGGCGCTACCAAGCCAGTTTTGAAAATTGCTATTGGTGGCGCGGAGATTCGAATTTTTCAGATTGACATGAACATCTTTGGTCATGAGTCGGTAGTTTTCAAGTCGGGTAGAGATGAGCTCAAGATCGGCGGTTTTTTTCTGATTACCAAGAGCGACGATCAAGCCGACGGCAAAGAAGAAGATAACGGCGAGCAAAACGATGATTTTACCAAAACCTCCGCTCAGAAAAGCTTGTTTGGGCGGTGGTGGCGCAATTTGTTCAAGATAGTCGACTGCGTATGTCGGTTGACCCGGTTGCGTCTGTGGTGTTGCCCCGCCAGGTTGTGCTGGATAGCCGCCGGATTGCCCAGCCATATAGGGAGATTGCGGTGGTGTGTAATTTCCGCCGGCAGCAGGAGTGAACTGCGGTTGGGCTTGCGGTGCCGGGTAAGTGCCTCCTGGCTGACCTGGCTGTGGCGGTACGCTACCTCCAAAGGGAGGTTGCGGTTGAGGAGGTTGCGGTTGAGGCTGTTCTGGGTACATGTGCCCTTATTTAACCATAACTACCTTGGTGTCGTCTAGAGATGAGTATCGTGAAAATGCCTATAAGAGGTATACTAGGGGTATGCAGGATGCTAAAGAGGAAGTACGGGCACGCCTTGATATCGAAGAGGTAATTGGCGAGTATGTGCAACTGAAACGTGCCGGACGGAGCTTTAAGGGCTTGAGTCCGTTTAGTGGTGAAAAAACACCGAGTTTTTTTGTGAGTCCTGATAAGCAAATTTGGCATGACTTTAGTAGTAATCGAGGTGGTGATATCTTTTCATTTGTTATGGAGGTAGAAGGGCTCGATTTTCGTGGTGCACTTGAGCTTTTAGCTCGTAAGGCTGGAGTGGACTTAAGCCAATATTCGCGAGGTGATCGTGGGTTGGCTGACCGCAAAAAGCGATTGCTTGAAGCAAACGAGTTGGCAACGACTTATTATCAGCATTGTTTGGTACGCAATAGGCACGCACTACAATATGTGACGCAAAAACGCGGCTTGAACAAAGCAGTCGTTGAGGCATTTCGGCTTGGTTACGCGCCAACTAATGGCAACGATCTGACAAATTTTTTAACAAAAAAAGGGTTTACCCGCAAAGAGCTCACTGATGCCGGCTTGGTAAATCGATTTGGGAGCGATCTCTTTCGTGGTCGCATGACGGTGCCACTAATGGATACGACAGGACAAGTGATTGGCTTTACTGGGCGGATTATCATTGATGACCCCAAGGCACCGAAATATCTTAATACGCCTCAAACAGTTTTGTATGACAAAGGCCGGCATGTATTCGGTCTGTCTCAAGCGAAAGAAGCGATTCGAGCACTGGATGCGGCTGTGGTGGTAGAGGGAAACTTGGATGTGGTGAGTAGCCATCAGGCTGAGGTGCGCCAGGTGGTGGCGACGGCAGGTACGGCAATGACGGAGCATCATTTGAAGGCGCTTAAACGTTTGGCGAGCCGAGTGATTCTATCGTTTGATGGAGATAAGGCTGGGTTGGCTGCGACTGAGCGAGCTATTCCTATTGCTCAAGCGGTAGGCGTAGATATTTTTGTAGCAACACTTCCGGGGGACGCTAAAGATCCGGATGAGCTTATTCAAACACAATCGGCAGCTGCGTGGCAGGAGGTGATTGATGCGGCCGTACCAGTAGTAGACTGGGTATTGGCGCAGTATGCGGAGCGTGAGGATATGACGTCGGCAGCAGGTAAGCGCGCATTTACATCGGCAGCGTTGGCGGTTGTAAAAAATCTGCATGATCCGGTGGAGCAAGAATATTATGTGAAAAAAATTGCCGAGCAGGCTGAAACGAGCGTCGCAAGTCTACGCGAAAAGCAAGCTCAGTCACAGGGAGAGCCTCGTACGTATAAGCAGCCAGCTATCCGGCCGCGCCCGGCCGTACCTGACCAACACGATAAGCGAGTTACCAATCTTCTGAGTGTTGCGGTTCTCCATGATGACATCCGTGCTCTTCTTGGTCACATTGATGCAATGATTTTTGAGCATGATGATGAACGTGCTGTGGCTGGCTTTCTGCAGGGCAAAGATGCAACGGTTGATACGATACGGGACGCCTTGCCAGAATATGAAAAGTATGTGACAATGGTGTTATTAAACCCAGACATCGAACGATTGGAGTGGCAAGAGGCGCATCGTCTCAATACAGCTCGCGATGTAATTAGGGGATTACAAGCAAAATATCAAAAACTCAACAAAAAAGACCAGCTTGTGCACGAAGAAGCTGTCGCTCGCAGTCAGGGCGATACGGAACGTGCGAACGCATTATTATTGCAAATTAACGCGCTTATTAAAGGAGAGAAATAATGGCAGATGGAGCTGATGCTGTAGTAAAAGATGATGAAGTCGTAGATGCGAGCGGTGGTCCAATCGTCGATGGTGCACTTGGTGATATCGATGAACCAGCACTCGATGAGCTTGCGGAAGAAGAAGAGCTCGAAGACGAAGCACTCACCGCTGGGCAATATTTTGATGACGTGAGTGATGACTCTGTTCGATTGTACTTACGTGAGATTGGTAAGATCCCTCTTTTAAATGCTGAAGAAGAGTTGGCATTGGCGCAAGAAATCGTGGCAAATCGTGAAGAGCTTGATGAAGTGACAGAAAAGTTAAACGACGAAGCACTCTCGCCAAGTGAACGTAATAAATTGAAGGCGCGCATGACGAAGCTGAGCAAGCCAAAGGACAAAATGGCCGAGGCTAACATGCGTCTCGTTGTCTCGATTGCTAAGCGCTATAGTGGCCGCGGGCTTGATTTCCTCGACCTTATCCAAGAGGGCAATACGGG
>JASLDG010000004.1 GCA_030146045.1 Candidatus Saccharimonadales bacterium
GTCAAGTAGCGATGCCTCATGATCAATACGTGATGAGCGTTTCCTCTTTTGCGAAGAAGTATCTTTCTTCTTTGCCTGCTGGCGTACAGCTTGCTGTGCTTGCTGCTGCGGTCGTCGCCCGACGCTCTTTTGTTTTGGCGACTCTTTAGCGGTTGGTGCTTTTTCCTGTTTTTCAATGACTTTCGCGAACATCATTTTGCCGGCTGCGGTTTGAATACTCCGAATAAATTCTACCTCAACAGTTTGGCCAACCTTCTTGACCGCATGCTCAACTACAACCATAGTCCCATCCTTTAAATGGCCTATTGCTTGATGTGCATCCTGCCCCTTTTGCGTCAACTCAAGAAGCAGTCGCTCGCCTGGCAGATAACTCATACGCAGCTGCTGGGCGAGCTCATTGACATTCACGACATGAACTCCTTCAATCGTAGCTACTTTATTTAAATTATAGTCAATTGTACAAATAACCGAACCTGTGTGTTCGCGCGCCAAACGAATGAGCCGCTCATCAACACCTTGAGCTGTCACATAATCATCATCAAAGATGACAACATCGATACCACTCATTTCCTGAAGCTCTTTCACCACGTCAAGACCATAACGCGCACGCGCACGCTTATCAGTACTTGAGCCATCAGCAAGTAGCTGCAGTTCGCGAGTCACCGAACGTGGGATTGCAACAGTATCACTAATAAACCCTGAAGCAGTAACCGCCAGAATGCGTCCATCAATCAGTACCGACGTATCGACAAACATCATACGGTGGCTTGTCTTGACCGATACACGACGCTGCTGATGCACTACAAGATACGTAGCTTCAGCAAGCAATATCACCAGGAGGGCGATAATCACTAAAAATTCTATTGTCATAATTGTTCCTTTTATTGTAAATAAGTAATAAGTGCAGTGCGAAGATCTTTAATGCCTGCGACAAAGTCCTGTTTCTTGCCATATACTGGGGCAATCGCCTTGGTAAAACCGAGTTTCCTGGCCTCGGAGACGCGGCGATCAACAGATTGAGCACTCCGCACCTCACCTCCGAGACCCACTTCGCCAAATACCACAATGCCATCGTCGAGCTTACGGCCAGCAGCGGCACTGGCAATCGCCATACATACCGCCAAATCAGCAGCTGGATCATTCAACTTGAGTCCACCTACAACGTTTATGTAGATGTCTTTATCAGATAAATTCAATTTCGTACGACGCTCAAGCACTGCAACGAGCACGTTAAGACGATTAAGATCAAATCCGCTAGCCGTACGTTTAGGATAGCCGAAATTCGTCGAATTGACAAGCGCCTGAATCTCCACCAAGATGGGGCGTGTTCCTTCGAGCGTTGCTAGCACCACTGACCCATCCGAGTTTTGCCGTTCCGCGAGAAGCGCTGCCGAAGGATTGTCTACTACCTCGAGTCCGTTTTCAGTCATATCAAAAATAGCCGCTTCATTTGTCGAACCATAGCGATTTTTGACGGCACGAACCACTTTGAAACCGCCGTAGCGGTCTCCTTCGAATTGCAGCACCACATCGACTAAGTGCTCGAGTACTTTTGGTCCAGCAATACTGCCTTCTTTCGTAACATGACCCACCAAAATCACTGCTGCGCCTGATTGTTTTGCAGCACGAATAATTACATTGCTGCTGTTCGTAATTTGGCTGACACTTCCCGGTGCGCTCGTTACTTCCTCGAGGCTTACTGTCTGAACTGAATCTACAACAACCAAACTGTAGGATCCTTCGCGAATGGTCGCTGCAATGTCATCCGCACTCGTGCTCGCGGCAAAATGAAGCTGCTCGCGTCCATGCGCACCAAGGCGCTCAGCACGAATCTTCACCTGCTGCGCCGACTCCTCGCCACTGACGTAAAGTACTTTATGTGACGCTGCGATGTGCGCCGTAACCTGAAGAAGAAGCGTGCTCTTACCGACACCTGGCTGTCCCGCTAAAAGAATCACACCGCCCGCTAAAATGCCACCACCAAGCACCGTATCAAGCTCATCAGTACCTGTTCCGAAGCGGGCAACGACCTCACCTGGCGCAATATCACCCATTGCCTGTGTTTTAAGTACCATACCTGTCAGCTGACTGCGAGCGACAGCTGATTTACCTGCCGATACCGGTTCTTGCTCTACTAATGTATTCCACTCTCCACAGTTTTCGCAGCGTCCCGTCCACTTCGGATAGCTTGCGCCGCAATTTTGACATACAAAACGTACTTTCACTTTTACCATAATTAAACACTCGGTGCCGGGGCTAATTTACTATCCATACTTTTGTACAATTCATTTGAGGTAGCGGCCGTTTGGTTGTATTCAGTGCGCAGCTTCTCGTAGGTTGTCATATCAGTATTAATCTTTTGGCGCTGTAGATCAAGTGCATTCGCACGACCCATGAGTGCTGAACGTTCACGATCAAACGCAGCTTGACTCTTGAAATCACCACTTTCCGCTCTTGTATTAAATGCCTTGATGTCATCATTCAGCGCTTTGACTGCTGCATTGTAGCCAGTCGTACCTTGCTCAATCGAATCACCAAGCGTCTTGAGCTGTGTCGAAAGTGCCGTCGCCTGTGCCTCGAGATGAGCAAACACTGTTGCATAAGTACCATGAAGCTCCACGATAGCTCGGCGATTTGTAAAATATCGAGCATAGTATGCTTCAAGTTCATTACCAATATCGCCATATTCAGTGCCAATAATAGAATGAAGCTCGTTATACTTCTCTCCTGGCTCATTCTTATCGTAGTAAGCCATCCGAGTTGCCAGGTCTTTGTCACTCTTTAAGTGCTGATATTCTTTTTCAAGTAATCCATTTACCTGTTGACGATCACCATCACCCAACCGCTGATAAATTGCGTGGAGCATTTCATGAGCCGCCGTTACTTCCTTAATGCCATCAAGGCGCTTGTCAGTGACATTGTATACAAAGATACGGTTATTCGTATAGCACCCTAAAATCGCCGCGCTCGCTTCGCGACGGGTGCATATTTTATTGAAAGCGTCTGCCGCTTCAACACTTGGATGACTTCCAAAAAAATAAAACTTCCCCTGATCGTTCATTGTCGTTCGCTCAGCAATACGGCTCACTTCTTGATTTGGGGTATATTGTACAAAAGCAAGCCAGTCAACTGCATATTGACGATTCAACCATAAAGCAAGCGCGGCACCGATAAGTGCCACGCCGACACATAGTCCGACAAATGAATTACCGAGCTGGAACCGTCTCGCGTTCGACATCGACAACAACTGTACCTTTCTGGGCGCTTGCAATAATCACATCACCCTTATCATATCGATTATCCAGAATTCCATCGGCAAGTGCATGCTCAAGCTCATCCTGAATTGCGCGACGCAAGGGCCGTGCGCCGTATTTTTCGTCGTATCCCTTTGCAATCAAAAGACGCTTAGCACTTGGCTTAACAACAAGACGAAGTCCTCGACGCACCAATCGCTCGCCAAGCTCATGGATGAGATTATCAAAGATCCGACCTACTTCTTTACGCGTCAGTGCGCGGAACGTTACAATAGCATCAAATCGATTAATGAGCTCAGGCCGCATCATTTTGCCTAAGGCTTCGCGCGCAGCTTCGGCATTTTCCTCATGCGCCGCATCAAGGCGCTGCTGATCATCTTTCGTGACAGCATGGAAGCCAAGGCTCGACTCTTTCATCATCTTATCCGCACCTAGATTACTCGTGAGGATGATAATAGTATTACTGAAGTCAACCATGCGACCTTTGGCATCCGTCAGAGATCCGTCTTCGAGTAGTTGTAGGAGAATTTGAAACACTTCCGGGTGTGCTTTCTCGATTTCATCGAAAAGTACCACACTATAGGGCTGTCGACGAACCTTATCAGTCAGCTTGCCTCCATCATCATATCCAATATACCCGGCTGGAGCACCGAGTAGCCGTGCTGTATTGTGCCGCTCACCAAACTCACTCATATCAATCTTGATGAGTGCATCATCACTTCCAAACACTTCGCGCGCCAACACGCGAGCGAGCTCAGTTTTACCTACGCCAGTTGGACCCATAAAAACAAAGCTGCCAATCGGACGTTGAGCGCTCGCCACACCACTTCGCGACCGACGGATTGCACGCGCGACCTTCTCAACTGCTTCATGCTGACCAATAACATACTTACTAAGATGTTTTTCAAGCTGACGTAACATCTTTTCTTCGGATTTACGTACCCGCTCTACTGGAATTCCTGTCATAGTAGCAATCGCCCGTGCAACATCATCATCAGTCAATTGAACTGGTGTTTTTTGCTCAAAGGCGGCCTTTTCTTCTTCGAGCTTGGCCGTCAGCTGGCTAATACGGGTCTTATAGAGCGCAGCCCGCTCGTAATCTTCCGCCGTTACTGCCTCTTCCATTTTTTCGTTCAAACCACGCAGCTGTTTCGTTACATCTCGCATTTTACTCGGTTTACGCCCCATGCGAACGCGCACCAGTGCTGCGGCTTCATCAATCACATCAATTGCTTTATCTGGCATAAATCGCTCGCTCACATAACGGTCAGCCATATATACAGCATCTTCAATCACTTCATCACTCATTGAGACACCATGGTGCTTCTCGTAATAGGTCTTCAGTCCTTTAATGATACCGATTGTATCGCGCAACTTAGGTTCAGGTACAACAATTGTCTGGAAACGACGCTCCAACGCGCTATCTTTTTCAATATGCTTACGATACTCGTCGAGGGTGGTCGCACCAATTAAGCGAAGCTCGCCCCGAGCCAGTGCTGGCTTCAGCATGTTAGCTGCGTCCAAGGCGCCTTCAGCTGCACCTGCGCCCGCCAAAAGATGCAACTCATCGATAAATGCGATAACGTTTTTCTGCACGCGAAGCTCATCAATCACTTTCTTCAGGCGCTCTTCAAATTCACCACGGTATTTTGTTCCTGCAATCATTGCCGCTAGGTCAAGCTGTATGACACGTTTATCAAGGAGGTGATCGGGCACATCTTCAGTGGCAATACGCTGCGCAAGCCCCTCAACAATCGCTGTCTTCCCAACACCCGGCTCGCCGATGAGCACAGGATTATTCTTAGTACGGCGGCTCAAGATTGTAATCAAGCGCTCCTGCTGTACATCACGACCAATAACCGGATCTAACTCGCCTGCTCGAGCGCGTGCCGTCAGATCAGTGCCAAATGTCTCAAGCGGACCACTTGGCGCGCGACGCTTCTTGCGCGCGCCTGGCGCCCCTTCGGCCACTTGCTCGTATTCATTTTGACGATCAAAAAACTCTTCTAAATTATCGGTGAGCGCTGACACATCCACTTTCATATCTCGCAGTAATACCGTCGCGCGCGCATTTTTCTGGCTTAAAATGCTATAGAGAATATGCTCCGTACCTAAGTGCTCTTGACTAAACTCCTGTGCAATTTCCCAGCTCATACGAAGTGTCAATTTGGCGGTTTCGCTGAGACCTTTGGCGCCCGTGCTCACTACCAGAGTGCGTGGCGTCAGATTAAGTGCAAGCTCCGCTCTGTCGAGCGTTACACCTGCATCAGCCAGTACTTTTGCCCCTACGCTTGAACCTTGTGCCAGTACGCCGAGCAAAAGATGCTCCGTACCAATATATGCACTGCCGTAGCCCCGAGCGATTGCATCAGCATGCTGCAAGCTTGTCCGCGCGTTATCGGTCAAGTGCTGTACGAATTCTGCGAAATCATCTGGCATAATACTATTATCAATCCTCCCTTGTTTCAGCGCAAGCTTTTTCATTCACTTTTGCGCCTTACTATATTCAGTATAGCGCAGAATTAGCACTCGAGTCAATAGAGTGCTAATATTGTCTCTTTTCAGACAACTTGCTTGTGCAGCGCATCGCAAATGCGCTATCATGAGCACAAACAACGGAGGGTTTCAGGTGAGTGTTATATGGTTTATCGTTGCAGTCATTTTTTTCGTACTATGGCTCAATCAAAAGTCGAAGCAACCAAATGGCTCAAACGGCAATGACTCGTATGATTACGCCCGCGGGTACTGGGACGGCTACCGCGCATTGTGCGATGATTTGGTTGAGCGCGTCAAAACAGGCATCATTGACGCGCCACTACTCCACGCACTACGAGACAAAAGCTATGCGCCTGATGCGCACACCGATACCAGCGAAGGAGCAAGCAAATCACTAGCCGAACGAGTGACCGACGAAATCAATACAACGCCGCACACCGCACCTTCGATGACCGCAGCAGTTGCTACACAACCACAGCTCACTGCCGAAGAGCTCCAGGCGACAGCCGAAAAACGAACTCTTCGCAATCTCAATATTCTGTTGTATGTAGGCAGCTTCTTGATTGTTGCTGCTACTGCTTTGTTTGTTACGCTTACCATGCCCGCCATGGTCAAGCTGGTCGGACTTATCCTGGTGACCGCTGCATTTTATCTATCTGGTCTTGTGCTCCATGCCACCTCAACACGGCTCAAACCAGCAGCTCTCGCGTTTGTTGGCACGGGGCTGGCTATGATTCCGTTCATCGGCTTTGCCTTGGCATCGCTGGGTGGCTTGTCGGGAGCAAACGCGTGGTTTATTACGTCGCTTGCCGGGCTCGCGGCATATCTTATCGCCGCTGTTCGACTGCAAAGCGAATTTATCGCCTACGTGACCATGGCATTTGTACTATCGCTGGCTCTATCAGCCGTTTCGACGCTAAGTCTTTCGATTATGTGGTACTTTATTGTGGTGATTGGCGTATCGCTCCTCTGCAATAGCGCGCGCATATTGTGGCCTACAGCGATTCCTCGTACGTTTACTGCCCCGGTAGAAGCAACAGGCGCCGCCTCCACTCCTATTGCTATTGTCGCCAGTCTGTTTGTGACCGACCGCATGGAGCTCTACATGTATGAGGTGCTGTTTGGTATTACCAGCGCGCACTACTTGGTGTTGTGGCTCGAAAAGCGCAGTTTTATGTACGAAACGGTCGTTCGCGCCTTGCTTCATGTCACGTTGCTCATTGTAGCGTTTGATATTAGCAGCTTTAGCCCAATGCATGCGGACACGGTTATCGCCTTTGGCTTTTGGTGGCTTGCGTTCGCACTTGTACAAGCAATATATAGCCTCTTCCGCGCGCCACATGCCACTGGCATGCACAATCAGCTTGAGCGTGTGTGGGTGGGTGGTGCTATGAGTAGCATGATATGCGGACTGATATTTTGGACAAATAATCAGGCAGCGTTATTGACAGTGCTCAGTCTTTCGGCGACAGGTATCGTGGCACTGGGAGCGCTACTCCGATGGCGCGAAGCACACTGGGCATATGTGACACTCGGCGCAAGCATTGCCCTGCCGTTCTTGCTGGGGCGCGGTGTCGCACATCCGCCTGTATCATACGAAGTGATTGCCCTGTATTTTGCGGCGCTCACACCCCTGATGCTGATTGCCTATGACCGCATGGCGTCGCTCGGACGTTCGGATGCCGTTAAGCAGGTGTTTTTGATTGCGGCACTATGTTACGGTATTCTGATTACCATCAGCGGCCTCTTGTCGTATACGACAATCACCATCGGCTGGACCACGCTCCTTTCGGCAGCGACACTAGTGGTGATATCGTACATTCTACGTTCATACCTGCTCGAGATTTGTGGCGCTTTATTCGGCGTTGCGTCAGTGGTAGCCTGGGTGTACGCCTCGCCGCTCGCAAGTGATTGGCAGGCAATTGCTTGGATGACCGGTGCTACTGCGCTGCTCGTCAGTATTGCCGCGCTCCACCATATACGCCGCGAGTCCCAGCGGCGCGATAGCCTCGTGAGCTTAGCCGTAGGAGCGACCGGGCTTCTCGTGTTCGCACCTACGCCCACCACGGCAACCACACAAACGGTCGCCGGCATTTTGATTGCGGCGGGTATTACCGGCTTGGTCATACGTTTTTTGCTCACGAACACACTTACTCCCCTGACAATGATTACACGCGTTGCCTACGGGCTCTTTCCGTTCTTGGGCGTCATCGCAGCCTGGCGCGCTGGATCTGGCTGGATAACATTGGCCTTGGCAGTTGGCGCAGGCATCGCCTGGCTGGCCTCAAGCCGCGAAAAACTCCCGGCGCTTTTTGCCATTGGCAACACGTTGCTCGTCACAACGCTTATTGCTGGCTGGGTATGGCTTGATTTCGACGCAAAATACTGGGCAACGCATAGCATCGTGTGGGTCGCCTCGGCAGTGTTCTATGGCCTGTACTGGCTTATGGTCGACAAAAAAGACCAGGTGCGGCAAACTATTTCGTTCCTGAGTACCGTTATTATGTTGAGTATCGGTAGTCTGGCTGGCTTATATATACTGCCCTACCAAGACCTGGCTATTGCATCGGTCGGTACCCTCCTGGCCCTGGCGGGTGTTACGGCGATTCATGGTTACCGACAGCAGCAACATGGACTTATTGAACTCGCCGTCTACCTGGCGACCTTTGGCTTGCAACGTTTCGTTGCCATACTCATCCCTGATATTTCACTCGTATTCTATGCCCACTGGTGGGCGCTCGTGATTGGGCTGGTTGCCACCTGGCGGCCTCAACATCGTCAGATTCGTGCGGTTATTGCGCTGAGCTTTGTGACACTCTCGACTGGCCTCTATGCGCTACAATACGCGTCTGGCTACACGCTCCTCTTCTTGTTTGAACATGCCGTGGTACTTGTAGCTGGTGCGATGCTACGACAGCAGTGGATGCTATGGTGGGGAGTGACGGCAGTCATTCTGGCTGTACTGTACTTCCTGCGCGATTACACGTTCTTGGCGCTCCTCTTCCTTGGATTTCTTATTATCTTGTTTGTGATTTGGCGCCTCACTAAAGTAGCCAAAAAGTAACAGCCCAAAGTACACTACAAAAAACCGCCGGCACTATACCGGCGGTTATATTTCTCTTTATTGACTATTCGTCCGTTGACTCTTCAATGGCGCCAAACAAACTATCTTCGATGTTTTTCTTTGGCTTTGGCTCAGCCTTAGCTTCTGGCACGGCCGTTTCGATATCAAGCTCGTAACCTGTCAAACGTGCCGCTAAGCGAACATTTTGACCGCCGCGACCAATCGCAATTGATTGCTGGTCTTCAGCTACAAATACCTTAGCATGCTTATCTTCTTCGTTAATCTCAACCTTTGCAACTTCTGCAGGACTCAATGCATTGCGGATAAACTGCTCTGGATTCTCATCAAATGTGATAATGTCGATCTTTTCCTGATCGCCAATCTCATTCATAACAGCCTGCACACGAGTTCCGTGTCCACCAACAAACGTACCGACCGGATCAACGCCAGGTACTGTACTGTTAACTGCAAGTTTCGTACGGCGACCTGCCTCGCGAGCGATCGCTTTGATCTCTACCGCACCGGTTTCCATCTCAGGAACTTCTTGGCGGAAAAGATATTCAACGAAAGCTTCATTGCCACGGCTCAAAATCAACTGTGGGCCACGATTATCACGCTCAATGTCTTTGATAAACACCTTAATGCGTGAGCCGATACTATAGAATTCACCTTGAATTTGTTCGCTCTGCGGAATAATACCAATCGCTTTACCAAGCTCAACACGCACAACGCGCGGCTCAACACGCTGGACTGTACCAGTTACAACCGTACCAATTTTATCTTCATACTCAGTCAAAACGACTTCGCGCTCAGCCTCACGCAAGCGCTGCAATACGACCTGCTTGGCAGTCTGAGCCGCAACACGACCAAAACTTGTTACTTCGTGCGACTCTTCAATCGTATCGCCGATCTCGGCATCTTTCTTTACCTTTTTAGCATCCTCGAGGCTAATCTCAACGCTATCGCTTCCAACTGCCTCAACCACTTCACGAGCCACAAAAACAGTTGCAGTGCCGTCATTCGTGTTCAGCTCTGCACGCACCTCTTGATCACGCTCACCATTATCCCGGCGCCAAGCTGCTGCAATCGCCTGCTCAATCACGCTCAGGACAGTTTCTTCCGGTAGGTTCTTCTCTTCAGCGATAGTGCGCACTGCGAGAGTCAACTGCTTCAAATTAATGTCATCCATATATCAATCCTTTCTTTATCAAAAAATCCGACCTGCCGGCCGGAATGTACTATCGTAATTGTAGCATATTTTCCGTGAATATGTAAAGCATTTCATTTTCTTATATACTATATAGTTGATATGATTCGCACCCTCAGCTATCACCATCCTCTCATCATACTTGTTCTTGCTATGACCGCCCTTTGGTTTGTACGCGGTCTCATAACAGGTAATTTCCTTACGTATAGTTTCTTATTCGTTAATGTGTTCCTCGCCGCCATACCTCTTTTCATCGAACCGCTTTTCTCTTCTATCAGGCATCACCTTCATGGCCTAGGTGCCCGTATTGCAACCTTTTTTGCTAGCTTCCTATGGTTGATGTTTTTACCAAACGCATTCTATATTTTGACTGATTTTATGCACTTGAATCGCCACGTGCTCGTCAACTTGCCTGGTGATAATTTTCGCTCAGCTATTGATTATGCTCGCGGTGATGGATTATACTTCTTTGACTCGTTGCTGATTTTAATTGCAACACTCTTTGGCGCATACGCTGGTGCACTAGCCCTTATACACTGTTACTGCTGGAGTAGAAAATATGCTTCGCGCTGGCAATCGCGCTCCCTACTAGCACTCATTCTAGTACTTGTCGGTATTGGTGTGTTCATTGGCCGCTTTGGACGTTGGAATAGTTGGGATATCCTTTATCGACCGTGGGCAATTATTGGCGACTTATGGAGCCAGCTTGCCGACCCTCTTCTTTTGGAGCGTTTCATTATTGTCATTTTCACGACCTGCTGTTTCGAGCTCCTCGCGATCCGGATCGTACAACATATCCGCCAATCATCATGATAAGGTATACTAGCGATAGAGCATGCGTACCTATTCTAAACAAACATATTATCAACCAACTCGGCCAAGCCTTCAACGCTCTCCTCAGCCGCCACACAGGCCTCGCTGGCGCTCGTTTGCGTATATCATCGCAGGCCTCTCCATCATCGCGCTCATAGCAGGTATAACATGGGGCGTTCCAGCAGCTGTTGAAGCCGAAAAACGCGCACACCAGATAAAACGTGAAAAAGCATTGTCGGATCAACTGACGCAATCAATAACGCCAATTCTAAATAAAGATCCAGCTATTCATATCAGCGTAGGAATTACCGATGCGCAAACAGGTACAACGCGGACATATGGTCAAAAAACCGCCTTTCCTGCTGCCAGTACATCAAAAATCATAACCGCACTTGCCTACTATCATGCGGTCGAGCAAGGTACGGCCGATCTATCGCGCCGGCTCGGCGCTTATCCGGCCAACTTTCAGATACAACAAATGATACAGCAGAGTAATAATACGTCTTGGCATTTGCTTGTCGAAGATCTTGGAAAATCACGTCTTCAACGCTATGCGCAAGATATTGGCAGTGATTATCATACTGGAGATAATATGCTGAGCGCAGCTAGTCTCTCGCGCACACTTATCAAGCTAAAAACGGGACAGCTCCTCAACCAAGCACATACCACACAGCTGCTTTCCTATATGCAACACACAAACGATGAAACGCTCATTCCCGCCGCCATATCAAAAGACATTACAACCTATCATAAGTACGGCCAACTCGGTGATGTCCTGCACGATGCAAGTATTCTCACAAAAGGGGACGAGAGCTACAGTCTCGTGATCTTTACGCAAACTCCCGATGACACCAGTGGTAAAGCACGTGCACCCATTATCCATGAACTCGTACGTACCGTGGCGCCAATTCTCTTCTCGGAACGTCAATAGTTGTAATCATAAGTATTTTATGGTATAATGAAGGTATGAAGCACAACCAACTCCTTGGTATCGCTCCCGATGCAAGCGCAAGCGAAATTCAGGTCGCCTTTCGCAAGGCTGCCATGGAGGTTCATCCCGATCATAGTAATTCGCCCGAAGCTGCCGAAGCATTCGCCCGAATCAAAGAAGCCCGCGATGAACTCATGAAGCGTGCACATGAGGCCGAGGCTCATCGTGACAATACCAGCGTACAAAGCTCAACGGCTGCTGCAATTCGCGCCACGACCAATACCGCCTTCACCTCAGTCGTAGCCGATGACCTCTTTGACGGCATGACGCCAGCAGAAGTCGCCCACGTCCAAGCACTCGATCGGCTCGTCCGCCAAGCACCCAAACGAGGATTATTCGGGCGTGTGCGCGAATCCGCCGAAATAGCGCGCCATCGTCGCAAAATCGCTACGGCAAACCGTCGCATCAGTGGTAAATATTGAAAGTATCTCTAAAATATCGTACAATATATATTACCTTGTCGAGAGCCGGCAATTCGGAATAATCCGACCTGCCACTCTCCAAGATGGAGTTTGACAGGACAACGAGAGAGGTAATGATGAGCGAATCCCGCAGTGGCGATTTCGTCGATGTCGACCCGCAGGAGCGGTTCGGCGGTCCGCACCCGTCCCTCCTGCAAAGAAGGGCCGCCAAGGCGGTTCGAGAAAACCAGGACGCCTGCTACGAAACCCGCAATGAAACACGTCGCCGGCGATGGTGGCCGCGCGCCATGCGCGAAGCCGAAAAGTGGGCCTGCGTTCGTCAAGAAAAGAATGGCCATAAGGTTCGCTATCTCTTTTTCTCGTCTGATGGACGAATCGCGACCGGTCGTTTCTACCCGAATCCAGGAGCAGAAAGCATCGCCTATATCCGCGAAGACGAGAGTCTCTGGTATGAGCAAGGCATGCTGACCGTCGTCACCCGGCTCGCCAATGAGCTTCCCAAGCGTATCAAACCAAGCGTCTGCACTGGGTGATACTCCTGTCAAACATAAGTCCCGCCGAGACATTCTTGGCGGGCAGTTTATTTTCAGGCACTTCACCTAGACGACACTACTTGGTCAGCCCTTCTGCCGGCAGCACTTGCCCTGGACACTGTGCCAATATGCGTTGCATCGCATTGTACTCGGCCTGTGTCACCCATAGCTCGTATTTCTGTTTGACGGCGATTTGGCGCGCTATATATTGACAGCGAAACGCCTTGTTAGACGGCAGCCATGTTGCCGCATCACCATCACCTTTAGCCTGATTAGCCGAGCCATCGACCGCGACAAGTTCCAACGGATCATTGGCGAGTGCCTCGCGGCGTTCCGGGCTGAGTTGCTGCGCGCCCGTCTGCCAGGCGTTACTGAGCGCAACTACATGGTCAATCTGCACCGCCGCACTCGTATCAGGCCCCCGCTTAAACGTAATCATCTCTCCGGTATACGGATCATTCAGCATGCCACTTACAACTTGGCACTTCTCATTTGTCTGTGTATCCACTAGATCACGGTGTAATATAATCTCTCGCGTTGAGCACCCGTTCGTGAGCGCCCACCCTTTGCCAAACTGCGTACGCGCATAGCCTGTCTTGGCAGCTCTGCCTTTTATAGGCAGTTGCTCAAGCGCCATTGCAGCAGTGCTTGGCGCCTTCGGTTCCAATGGCGTTACATTCGAAGAAGGTGCGACTACTGCAGGCGCGGTAGGATCATGACGCTGCCAAAGATCGGGCGAAGCAAATAGAATGCCACCAAGTGTCACAAAACAGGCAATAACAACGAACACACGTCGAATTCGATACACATTACTCATGCTTTTCTAGTATACTCGATAGTATGAGTACTGTAGCACGCCTTATCGACACGTTTATACCAGATCATTATACGCTTTCTTTAGAGCTGGATCGCGCAAATCGCCATTTCCACGGCATTACAACCATTCATGGCATTGTCCCTGAAGACAGCCAGACAATCAAACTTCATGCCAAACAGCTCGACATTGAATCGGTACTTGTGAACGGCCGCTCAGCAACATTTACAGCAGGTGAAAATGATGAACTCACCATCACGCAAGATGATCTTGGCACTGGCGAACATGTCGTTGTCATTAGCTTTAACGGTACTATTACTGATGCAATGCATGGCCTCTACCCTTGCTACTACGAGCATGCTGGTGTCAAACGCGAACTGCTCGCCACACAGTTCGAGAGCCACCATGCTCGCGAAGTCTTTCCATGTATCGACGAACCGGCAGCAAAAGCCACCTTTGATGTCACGCTAACAACCGAAGCTGATCGCACCGTATTGGGCAATATGCCCGTACGCCAACAAGAAGAGACAGACGATCGTAAGCTCATTACAACCTTCGAAACAACGCCACGTATGAGCACCTACTTGCTCGCATTCGTCGTCGGCGAACTACAGAAGGCAACCGCCACCACGAAGGACAGTGTCGAAGTCAATATCTGGGCCACGCCAGCGCAGCCAGTCGAAAGCCTCGACTTTGCGCTCGATATCGCCGTCCGTACCATTGAGTTTTATAATGATTATTTTGGCGTCGCCTATCCGCTTCCAAAAAGTGACCACGTTGCCCTGCCTGATTTCAGTAGCGGTGCTATGGAAAACTGGGGACTCGTTACCTATCGCGAAATAGCCTTACTGGCAGATCCGGCAACGACGAGTGTATCAAGCAAACAATATATCGCCACCGTTATTGCTCATGAACTAGCTCACCAGTGGTTTGGCAATCTTGTGACGATGCAGTGGTGGAACGACCTCTGGCTCAATGAAAGTTTCGCTACCCTGATGGAATATCTTGCAGTTGATGCGCTTCATCCGGAATGGAACATCTGGCTCGATTTCGCCAGTAACGAGGCAGTTGTCGCGCTCCGTCGTGACGCGCTCGACGGCGTACAATCGGTACAGGTTGATGTCAATCACCCCGATGAAATTAGTACGCTGTTTGACGGTGCTATCGTCTACGCCAAAGGTGCACGCCTTCTACGTATGATCCAACACTATATTGGCGATACCGCATTCCAAACCGGTCTCAAGCAATACTTTGCCGACCATGCCTACCAAAACACCATTGGCGGTGATTTATGGGCGGCGCTTGAAACAGCAAGCGGCAAACCTGTCAGTACTATTATGAATCAATGGATTTCACAATCAGGCTTCCCTGTCGTTTCAGTTGATAGACACGATGAAATGCTAACGCTCCGTCAAGAGCAGTTCTTCGTCGGTCCACATGCCGAGACTGGGAGGATATGGCCAATACCTCTTGCCAGTACACATCCAGTCGTGCCAGAATTGATGGAAAGCGCAACCTACGATCTACAGCTTACTGATCCGGTTCATTTAAATGTAGGCGACACCGCGCACTTTATTACACACTACGACAGTCGCTCCCGTGATTATCTTGTAGAACGAATTAAGGACTTATCGCTCGATCCAATTAGTCGACTGCAATTTCTCGATGAAGCTACCTTGCTGGCACGCGGCGGACGCCTCTCAAGTGCTGAACTCATCCCGATGATCGAAAGCTATCAGCATGAGACGTCAGAGCCAGTTTGGGGTATCATTTCGCTTGCAATCGGAGAACTAAAAAAGTTCGTTGAAGATAATCCAGAGGCCGAGGCTAAGCTGCGAGCACTCGCTGCGCGCGTCGCTCGTGATCAATACGTGCGCCTTGGCTGGAATGCAAAACCGAGCGAGCCCGAAGAAGACACTAAACTGCGAAGCATTGCCGTCGGACTGATGCTCTACGGAGAAGACCAAGAGGCAATTAACCGTGCCGTTGAACTTTACAATACAGCCGAGTCGCTTGAATCATTCGATCCAGAGCTCCGACCACTTATTCTTTCTACCGTTGCACGACACGGAGACCCTGAAGTTGTCGATGATTTACTTAATTTGTATCGCAGCACCCCATCGAGCGAGATTCGCCAAGATATATGCGCTGGCATTACGAGTACGCGCTCACCCGAGAAGATTGAGCTCTTACTCCGTACTATCAAAAATAGTACCGTCGTGCGACCGCAGGATGTGGCCCGCTGGTTTGTATATCTCGTGCGTCATCGCGAAAGTCGCACCGCCACCTGGCAATGGGTGCGCGACAGCTGGGATTGGATCGAGTCAACATTTGGCGGAGACAAGAGCTATAGTGACTATCCGCGCTATGCGGCCACTGCACTTGTAACGCGTGAGCAGCTTGCCGAGTATCAAGAATTCTTCAACCCGCTTCAGTCAGACATATCACTCAACCGTGCCATAGAGCTCGGTATCCGCGAAATCGAAGGTCGCATTGAGCTCATTGAACGCGACAAGGAAGCCGTTCAACAAGCACTACTCAATCTCTAGCCACGACGCCACCTCCGGAGGTTCGCCCGTCACTGCCGCAGCCGCTAACCGTAAATTCAGGTGTGCCGCGCTTTGCGCCTCGGCATAGTAGTGCGCCGCGAATTTCATTTGATTCAGTTTCTTGGCCGTAATCGCCGCAAACCCATCGCCATGACGAGCATTTTCTCGATATTTAACCTCGGTGAAATACAGGGTGTCGTCTTTTTGCGACACAATATCAATCTCGCAGTAGCGCGTTTTCCAGTTGCGCGCTACGACCTCGTGTCCGGCTCGCACTAAATAATTCGCCACTTCCGTTTCAGCGCGATCACCGATTTTCTTGGTCGTCTCATACTCTACACTATCTTGCGTGATTGGCGTAGCGCGGGTGGCGGCGGAGGGGGCGCTCCCATGTCGAGCTATGCGAGACAATGGGGTAAATCCGCCGACAGGACCCGCAGCCAGCGACCTACGTGCAGATTTCCCCGAAATCTGTAACGACGGGAGCGGTGTATTTATCCGATATTTTGCGAGCGGTGCAAACGAAAGCCGATGCAGCGGCGTCACGCCAAGCCGCTCAATTGCTGCCCGATGTTTCGCTACGCCATAGCCAACATGCGACCCAAACCCATACCCTGGATAAACCTCATCCTGCTCGGCCATATATCGATCACGCGCTACTTTAGCGATAATTGACGCCGCACTCACACTTGGCACGAGCAAATCCGCTTTCGGCATTGTTTGTACATATTTACCCTTGCCTGTTGCTGCCAAAAAATTAATCGTCCCGTCAATGATAATTTCCGAATATGCGCAGGTGATTGCCTCGACTGCCCGAATCGTTGCCAATCGCAAAGCCGCCGATAATCCAATCTCGTCTATCTCGGATGCCGGAACCCAACCCAAACCCGTTGCGACCGCCTTTTCAAGAATAATCGACTCCAACTCTTCCCGACGTTTTTTACTCAGCTTTTTACTATCAGTCAGTCCATCAATTCGCGCACCACCAAGCACCACCGCGCCTACTACGAGAGGCCCTGCCCACGGCCCACGACCAACTTCGTCAATACCAAGAATCATAGTTCCATTGTAAAACAAAAAGACCCAAGCTACTGCGGGTCTTTTTGTTTTGTAAAATTTCGCTCGTATCAGGCGTTATCTTTATGTGCAGCCTCAACCGCGTCTTGCTTTGCCTTCAAATCAGCTGCTTCAGCCTCTTTTTCAGCCTGCTTCTCGGCTGCAGCTGCTTTCGCTTCTTCTTTTAGGCGTGCTTCTTCAGCTTCAGCGTGCGCATCGTGAATATCGTTCACCCCTTCGCGGTCAAACTGTACAGCGGTCAAACGAGCAGACTTACCGCTACGCTTACGCAGGAATGAGAGGTAGTTACGACGAACTTTGGCACGACGCACGATTTCTACCTTTTCGACAAGCGGACTGTGAAGCAAGAAGCTCTTCTCAACACCAATACCACTGGCAATCTTGCGAACCGTAATACGGCTGGTGTGCGATTTTTTGTTGTCAGTACGGATCACCACACCTTCAAAAATCTGGATACGCTCTTTGTTACCTTCTTTAATTTTTTGGTGGACACGAACGGTATCGCCGCTACGTACGTCAACAACAGCTGCTTTTTTCTGCTCGTCGTTCACCTTCTGGATAAGTGCAAAACTCATATGTAATTCCTCTGTTGGTCCGATCCGACTTTGGCTGGCCACGCAGTTGTATCCCTGCGGCTCCACACCGTCGATGATTCGGCGCTTATTTCTATATACAATCAATTAGACACTATAGCATACTTTCATGCCAATGAAAAGAGGTAGCCACGGTGATTACACTAAATCGCGCGGTTGACTTCTTCGAGAGTCGTTTCACCCCGAAGTGCCGCTAGCACACCCGCCTGCATCAAGGTGATCAATCCGGCTGATTTTTTGGCTTCTTTCTCAATCGCTTCCGGGTTAGCATCGGCAATATCGCCACGCAAAAACGCCTGAATATGACTATTGACAACCATTTGCTCCATAATCACGATGCGGCCTTTAAACCCAAACGGTGCATCAGGGTGGATTGCCGGCTTCCAAAGTGTAAAGTTGTCGAGGTCAATCCCCGGCATTCGCTCAGCTGGCACGCCTTCAAGTACCTTGCGTACCCATTTTTTGGTTGCCTCATCCGGCTCATACTCTTCTTTGGAAGCATCAAATAGACGTCGCACCAAACGCTGCGCAATCAACAGGCGAATCGCCGAGCTAAATATCGGATTGATACCGATCATACCGATCATACGGCTAAATGCCGCCGAGGTAGAATTGGCGTGGAACGAACTAAGCACCAAGTGTCCGGTAATTGACGCCTGAATAGCCGTCTTTGCGGTATCAACGTCACGAATCTCACCAAGCATCACCACATCAGGGTCAAGACGGAGCACGCTACGCAACCCATCGGCAAATGTTTGGCCATGCGTGGTATCAATCGGAATCTGCGCGATACCGCTAATACCATACTCAATTGGGTCCTCAAGCGTCAGAATCTTACGATCGGTCGTGTTAAGTGCATTCAGCAAGCTATAGAGCGTCGTCGACTTACCGGAGCCAGTCGGACCAACCATCATCATCATACCGCGCGGGTGACGCACAATTTCTTGAATCTCGCCCATTTCTTTTGGCGGAATACCGAGTAGATCAAGATTTAGCATCGACTCGTCAAAGTTAAACAAGCGGAGTACCGCATCTTGGCCGTACATGGTTGGTACGGTTTCGATACGAATATTGAGAAGGTGAGAAGCGCCATCGCGATGGATCTCTTTTTGGATATGTCCAGATTGCGATGTTTTGGCAGCACTCGAAATATTGGCGCGAGAGCCAATCGCACCCATCAAAATGCGGTATTTATCTTTGTGTAGATCAGCTACCGGATGAAGCGCGCCGTCGACACGCATACGAATACGGATATAGGTACGCTGATTTTCAACATGAATGTCGCTGGCTGCCAATCGATCCGCTTGGTCAATCAAGTAGTCAAGGATTTGATCTGACCCAACTGAATTAAGGGTTTTACTAACCGTCGCAAGTGTCGTGCTGTCGCCATCTTTGGCGATGGTGATATCATCGTAAATAACCTTTTTCGGTGGGTCGTACCGATTCATCAGCACCATGTAACCGGCGTTACTGATGAGGAACATTTGCGCTTCACGGCCGTCATCTTGATACTTTTGACGAATCTGACCAATCACTGATTGTGGTGTTTGGCTCGTCACACCAAAACGGTACGGTGCATATTCACCCCCCATCTGGAGTGGCACCATGCGGTTTTTATGCATATCCGCAATATCTATCAGATCACGAACAAGATCCAGCTCGTCTTCGATTTCGCGAGTATCAAGATATTGCAGTCCGAGGATAGCGGCACGCTGTTGAGTCGATTTTTCCTCGTGGTCGCGCCGCTGGCGTTGGATTTTTTTCTCGTCCATTAGGGCTATTATAGCAAACCTTGAGCGTTTTAGTTGCGAATACGCAAATGGTTAAGCGGATAACACAAAGACTTACGGAGATGCACTCAGCTTTCGTTTGCGCTACAATAGAGCCTATGCGCGAAATCATCGTCATTGCCCACAATATCCGCTCCGCCCATAACGTGGGCGCGTTTTTCCGGACAGCCGACGGCCTTGGTATTTCCAAGCTGATCATTAGCGGATATACGCCCTATCCAACCTTCGAAGGTGACACTCGTCTGCCTCATTTTGCCGATAAAATCACTCGGCAGATTCACAAAACCGCTCTCGGTGCCGAAAGCACCGTGCCATTCGAATATCACGAAATACCACCACTCGAAATGCTAAAACAATCCGGCTATCGCATTGTCGGCCTTGAGCAAGACGAGCGATCACATATTCTTCCAGATTATATGCCTCCACAAAAAATCGCGCTTTTCCTCGGCAATGAGATTGATGGTATTTACCCCGAGTTTCGCGCTGAGTGTGATGATCTTATCGAAATTCCAATGGATGGCCACAAAGAATCATTCAACGTGAGTGTCGCCACTGGCATGGCGCTCTACCATCTTCTCTACTGGAACTAATATCACTTGATCGTTACAGCGTCTTCGCCAAGAAGCTTGACGAGCTTACCGATCAACGCCTCACTGCCATCAATACTAAACGGCAAACGAATCGCACTCTTTTTATCCGTACCAAGTACAAGAATAATTGGGGTAATCCCAACATGCTCGCTACATGTCTGCTTGAGAGCAGTTAACGCCTGGTGATCATCTGGATTTTTGACATGTACGTACACCGTTTTTTCGATTTCTTCCGCTGGCTTTGGCGCAGGGCGTGGCTCAGGTACGGTTGCTGTCTGATTTTTCAGTGCTTCCTTTTGTGGACGTGCTGGAGGCGGCGTGCCGCTCTTTGCCGCCTGATATGCCGCTCGGCGTTCAGCCTTAACACCTGAACTCATACGTGGTGCTTCCATTTTACGTCCGGTTGATTCGTACTCTCGAAGTTCTTGATCCGTGACAATCATAAACTCATCAGCAATCATCTTAGCATCACTTCCCAAGTTACCATCACGATCACGCGCACTGATCTTGCCTGATACACGCACCACCGCGTCCTGGACTAATTTGGCACCAATCTGCTCATATAAGTTCGGAAAAACGATCACCTCAGCTTCGTTGGTTTTATCCTCAAGTCCGACAAATGCCATTTTCGTACCACTTTTTGTCACGATGGTACGTACCGTACTAATCAGGCCGCCAATCGTTACTTTTTTGCCATCGATATCAGGTGTCACGCGAGCCAAAGGAATCGTCTGCTCCGAAAAGTATGCATCATAGTTATCAAGCGGATGCGCACTAATATAGAGCCCCATCAACTCGCGTTCCCACATCAAACGTTCTTTGTCAGTGTGTTTCGTGGGTGCCGGCTGCATCGTCATAGTCGGTTGAATTGCCTGACCTGCATCCCCCATGAGTCCAAATAAATCGGTCTGACCACTCGCCGCCTCTTTCTGCAGCTTACTTGCAAACCCTTGAATTGTTTCAAGATTATAGAGCAGATCGGATCGATCGCCTAAGCTATCAAAGCCGCCCGATTTAATCAGTGAATCCCATGCTTTTTTATTGAACTTCTGCGTACTGACCCGTTTAGCGAAGTCTTCAATATTCGCAAATTTACCATCGATATCACGAGCATGAATTACTTCCTCAACTGCGCCGACACCAACACCCTTTACCGCCGCCATACCGAAGCGAATTTTGTTCTCACCCGGCACTACCGCAAACTCGGTAAATGATTCATTCACGTCCGGATTTAACACTTGAATACCCATGTGCTTACATTCGTTAATCTCAATCGCCAACCGCTCAATATCATCTTGATCGCTGGTCATGAGCGCCGCCATAAATGCGTCTGGATAGTGCGCCTTGAGATAGGCCGTCCAGTAACTAATCAAGCCGTAGCAGGCCGCGTGCGACTTATTGAAACAGTAATTCGCAAACTCTTCCAGCTGCGCCCAGAACGTCTCAGCTTGTTCTTTGGTCGCACCGCCGTGATTGACTGCACCTTCAACAAAATCAACTTTTACCTTACGCATAAGATCAATCTTCTTCTTACCTACAGCTTTACGTAACGTATCGGCCTGCCCACCGGTAAACCCGCACCATTCCTTGGAAATCTGCATAAACTGCTCCTGGTAGACCAAAATACCGTACGTATTTTTCAGTGAGTTTTCCATGCCTGGGTGCAAATAGGTAATCTCTTCCTGGCCATGTTTACGCTTAATAAAGCTATCGATAAACTGCATCGGACCCGGACGATACAGTGCGACCATCGCGATAATATCATCAAATACTGTTGGCTTAAGATCACGCAAATAGCGCTTCATACCCGCCGACTCAAGCTGGAACACCCCAGTCGTATCGCCGCGCTGAAACAGCTCGTATGTCTTTTCGTCATCAAGTGGAATGTCCGAAAGAATAATCTCATTATCATACACCTTACGAATAATACGCAGGGCATTATTGATAATCGTGAGGTTCGAAAGACCCAAAAAGTCCATCTTAAGCAATCCCAGCTCTTCAACCGGGCCCATAGGAAATTGCGTCGCCACCACGCCTTTTTGCGCCATTTCAAGCGGTACATAGTTCACGACAGCCTCCGGTGCAATCACCACACCCGCTGCGTGCACACCGTGCGAGCGCATCGTGCCCTCGAGGCGCATAGCAAAATCAAAGACTTGCTTAGCAATCGGGTTGGTCTCATATTCTTTTTTCAGGTCAACATCTTCTTTAACACTGCGAGCAAGCGGAATATGTCGCCCTTGCTCTGGCGGTGGAATCAACTTGGCGAGCCGATCGCTCTCACCATAAGGCACTTGCAATACACGTGCCACATCGCGCACTGCAGCACGAGCGGCCATAGTACCAAAGGTGCCGATATTCGTTACTCGATCGCTCCCATACTTTTGCGCGCAATATTCAATCACCTCGCCGCGCCGCGTGTCTTGAATATCGATGTCAATATCCGGCATCGAAATACGATCAGGGTTCAAGAATCGCTCAAACAGCAGGTCGTATTTCAGCGGATCAAGATCGGTGATGTTCAGCGTATAGGCAATAATACTACCCGCTGCCGAGCCACGACCCGGTCCAAAAATGATCCCCTGATCTTTTCCCCAGTTAATAAAATCTTGGACAATCAAGAAATAGCCGTTATACCCCATCTCATCAAGAACACCGAATTCCATATCAAGACGCTCAATTTCTTCAGGCTTCAGGCCGGCTCGAATCTCCGCATTTGTCATCGCCTTGGCTTCCTCAAGCGTCTTATCCATATAGCGCATTGCCATACCACGATACACGAGCTGATCAAGATACTCTTTCTCGCCGATACCACCTGGGGTTGGAAACTTTGGAATCAGAATCTTACCAAGTTCGATTTCAACATGACAACGATCGGCAATACGACGTGTATTTGCAACGGCTTCTGGGTCGGTCTTACCCCACCGCGAAATAATATCTTGCGGATCAGTCACATGGAGTTCAAAATCTTTGAGACTCATACGCTTCTCGTCGCTCAGGAACGCACCAGTACCGACACACAGCAAAATCTCATGTGCCTCTTGATCATCATGCGTTAAGTAGTGTCCATCACTCGTTACAACACGCGGAATGTCTAATTCTTCGCTTAAACGGTACAGATGCTTGTTAATCCCCACCTGTACATCCCATTTGTGCGGATGATCGGGAAATCCATGATCTTGCAGCTCGAGATAGTAGCGGTCGCCAAAAATCGACTTGTACCATGCGGCAATCTTCTTCGCTTCCTCGTAGTTATCGACACGCAACTGCTCGCCTACCTCACCGCTTGCACATCCACTGAGAATAATGAGACCCTCGTTATATTGCTCGAGTAGCTCATGATCGATACGCGGCTTGTAATACATACCCTCGAGATTGGCAATGGTAGAGAGCTTCATCAGGTTTTTATACCCTTGCTCATTCATCGCTAAAATAATCAAGTGATACCGTGCTTTGTCTTTAGCCGGATCACGATCATGCCGAGACCTGGCCGCTACATATGCCTCCATGCCAAAAATTGGCTTAATGCCAGCATCACTTGCTGCTTTATAAAACTCAATAGTACCGCTCATCGTACCATGATCGGTAATGGCCGCCGCTTCCATACCCATCTCCTTCACCGTATTTACCAGTGCAGGAATCTTACTCAAACCGTCGAGCAAGCTATGATGACTGTGATTATGCAGGTGGACATAGTCCGATGACTGCAACGTAAGTTGACTCCCCATATCTCCTTTTAGTATATCAAATATACGAACAAAACGTCAGCCTAAACCTGGAGATCGCGCTTGTTGTCATCTATTCGATGTACAACA
>JASLDG010000016.1 GCA_030146045.1 Candidatus Saccharimonadales bacterium
CGTTGGTGAGCTTGTGGACTTGCTAGGACTTTCGCAGCCCGCAATTTTGAATCCTCTCAGGATATTACATCCAGCAGGACTACTGACAATTGAGCAAAAAGGCGCACAAAGAATCTACACTCTTACGCCGCATGAAAGCCTCGATACGTTAAAAGAGCTTATTAAGGCAGTTGAAATTACGTGCCCTCAAGAGGCAAAATAATGCTGCCCTATGTATTTCTTGCCGGAGCGATTTTGAGCGAGGTGACAGGTACACTCGCATTGAAATTTTCGGAAGGATTCAGCAAATTTTTTCCATCCGTCATTGTAATAATCGCCTACGCATTAAGTTTCTTTTTGTTGTCATTCGCTCTAAAGAAATTAGGTATCGGTACGGCGTATGCAATTTGGTCCGGGCTTGGCACGGCGCTTATCGTGGCGATAGGGATATTGCTGTTCAAAGAGGACGTGTCGATTATAAAAATCGCCTCTGTCGTATTGATTATCGTCGGGGTTGTCGGATTGAATTTAGGGGAGGTACATTAAGCACTGCGAATATAAAACGCGTTGCCTTAGTATCTGGTAATGGATATTATCTGGTGGAGATAGAGGGACTCAAACCCTCGACCTCTGCCATGCCATGGCAGCGCTCTAATCAACTGATGAGCTATATCCCCGTATGCTTGATTACTATAACAAAACTCCACCTTGCGGTACAAGATGGAGTCCGAGTAAGCTGCTGCGCGCCCACCCGGGGCTCGCTGTTTGTTTTGCAAAAAATATGTTTATGTTCGCCGCGCAAACGGGTTGCCCCAATTTGCGCACCAGCTCACTTCGTAGTATGTACCATTTACGTTAGAAGCGCAAGCGTTTCTGATTGCGGAATACATAACGTATCAATGGTATACTAATAGTTATTATGCTTGGCCTGTTTAACGAAAAGTTCAAAACCTATGTGCAGACAAAGATGGAAGGCTACGTTGTGAGCTATTTTAAAGCACACCCTGAAGTGAAGCTGATTGTCGTCGCAGGCAGTGTTGGCAAGACGAGCACCAAAACGGCCTTGGCAACAGTGCTTGGTCAGAAGTACCGGGTTCGCGTACATGAAGGTAATCACAACACACACATGAGCGCACCATTGGCTATTCTTGGTATTCCGTATCCAGATAACATCAAAAGCTTCGGTGAATGGCGTAAGGTGTTTCGAGCGGCAGAGGCGCGTATTGTGCAGCCGGCAGATGTTGATATTATCATCCAGGAGCTTGGAGCGGATCAGCCTGGCGATATTGAACAGTTTGGGAGATACTTGCAGCCGGACATTGCTGTCATTACTGCAATTACGCCAGAGCACATGGAGTTTTTCAAGACGATGGAGGCGGTTGCGCGTGAAGAGTTGGTCGCTGCCAATTTTAGCAAAATGGCTGTTATCAATCGTGATGATATTGATGGACAATATGCGGCATTTCTCACCAATACAAACGTGACGACATATGGAACGGCAGTCTCGGCCGAGTATCATTTTGCGAAAGCCGGTTTTTCGTTAACCGATGGGTATACAGGGCAATTTGTAGCGCCGGAGTTCGGTGGCCGAGGACTCCCTGTTGCTATTCGTGTACTAGGAGAGCATAATCTCCGTCCGGTCATTGCCGCCGCTGCCGTGGCGTTAAAATGTGGCGTATCGCCACAGGAAATTGCAGCAGGAATTACAGCTATTACGGCTGTTCCGGGCCGCATGAGTATGCTTGAAGGCACACGGGGGAGCTTACTTATTGATGACACCTATAACTCAAGTCCGGTTGCCGCCGTGGCGGCCATTGAGACCCTTCTTTCGATTGAGGCGCCGCAGAGGATTGCAATCTTAGGAACGATGAATGAGCTTGGGGAGTCATCGGCTGCAGAGCATGAAAAGCTTGGGCGATTATTCACTCCTGATACTACTGACTGGATTATTACAGTTGGTGAAGAGGCGGGAAAATATATCGCTCCAGCCGCAAGAGCACAGGGCTGTCAGGTTAGAGAGTGTGAAAATGCGATGCAGGCGGGTGCATTTGCGCGTAGTGTACTGAAAGATAGCGCGGCTGTGCTCCTCAAAGGTTCGCAAAACAATGGCTATCTTGAAGAAACTACTAAAATACTGTTAAAAAATCCTGAAGATGCGCAACGCGTGGTGCGGCAATCACCAGCTTGGCTCGCAAAAAAAGAAGAGTATTTTTCACAATTTTCATGATATAGTCGAAATAGGAAAACGTTTATGGCTATTAAAAAAGTACAACACACCGCAAAGCATAGTAAAGAAACCAAAAAGGACGTACCGGCAGCGGTAAATCTTGAAGAGCAACGACGACACTTCCAAGAGTCGGTCAAAAGGGGCGGTACAGCCCGTGCTACTCAAAAAACACCAGGCAAGCATCATACTCATGTGAAAAGAAGTGTTATTATCGCAGTCGCGGCGCTCTTCGTTGTTATTGGCACTGCTTGTATGGCATATCTTTATTTTTGGGCGCAGGCGCCACAAAAGGTGGTAGTCGATAGCTTACTTAACGCCCTTTCGACACCATCGGCGCGATATGACGGTACGATTGCGGTTGGTAATGCTAAGCCAGTGTCTTTTGCAAGCACTGTATCAGATGGGAAACTGCAACTTTCTTCAACTGCCGAGACGGCATTTAGTGGTGACCTGAGTAAGATGACGATGAGCCTGATGGCGACAGAGTCAGATTTGTATTTCAAGATCGACAAGGCCAGTCGTTTCATTGAGGTAACTACCAATGCGCCCGGTGCGACCGCGCAAAGTATTTCACCCGAGGTAAAGAAGCAGATCGATAACCGTTGGACCGTATTAAATAAGAACGACTATCAGCCACTTGCGCCAGTAATGAAACTCCTGTCATGCAGTGATGGGCTGCTACAAAAAGTAGCGAACGATAGATCGGCGCGAGCTGAAATCATGACGGTGTATAGCCAGCATCCGTTCTTGCAGATTACCGAGACGACATCATTTACGGCTGCAACTGGCGAATATCGGCTATCTCTCGACGATGCACTGTTTAGTGATTTTGTTAAAGCGCTGGGTCAATCGCCGCTCGTCACAGCATCCGGTAACTGCAAAAACTACCTTGAGTCGCTCGCGACAATGAGCACTGGTGAGGCGGACATTACTGTTAAGATTGACAAAGCAAGTCGAACTTTGAAGAGCGTCCAGTTTATTACGAGTGGCGCGACAAAAGTAACTATCGAGGTTGAACCGATCTTTAAGGATGTACAGGAAGTGCGTGTACCTGCTGACGCTGTCAAATTCGATGAAATCAATTCGCCTATATACAAGCAGTATGTTCAGGCAACGTTACAGCAGCTTGGTCAGGTGCTCTCAGTTACGCAAAGCCGTTGATATATCGCTTATTCTCGTCATCTGTCTGACTACTGGGGCGTCGTGCTATAATTAAGTGCATGACGCGTTACAATCCTTCTGAAATTGAACCTAAATGGCAAGCGGTATGGGACGAGACTCATGCCTATGAGGCGCGCGATGATGCGGCTCAACCAAAAACATATGTCTCTGGTATGTTTCCGTATCCGAGTGGTGCCGGCATGCATACTGGCCACGCTTTTAGTTACTCGATCGTTGATGCGTTGGCGCGGTTCAATCGTCAGCACGGTCGCAATGTCCTCAACCCAATTGGATGGGATACCTTTGGGCTGCCAGCAGAAAACTATGCAATCAAAACAGGCACTGCACCCGCGGTGGCAACTGCGCAAAATATCGCGAACTTTAAAACACAGTTCCGCCGTATGGGGGTGAGTATTGACTGGTCGCGAGAAATTAATACGAGCGACCCGAGTTATTATAAATGGACGCAGTGGATTTTTACGCAACTCTTCGAACGTGGTCTCGCATATCAAAAAGATAGCATGCAGTGGTGGTGCCCAGTTGATAAAACAGTGCTTGCAAATGAGCAAGTTGAAGGTGGTCGGTGCTGGCGTTGCGGTACAGAAGTGCAAAAGAAGGCAATGAAACAATGGTTCTTCAAGATTACCGAGTACGCTGACTCGCTTTTAGAAGAAATTCCAGATCTTGATTGGCCTGAGAAGATCAAAACGGCACAGACGAACTGGATTGGACGTTCACAGGGTGCGGAAATTACGTTTGCAGTTGAGGGACGAGATGATTTGATCACCGTCTTCTCGACACGGCCAGATACGTTGTTTGGCGCGAGTTTTTTGGTCTTAGCGCCCGAACATCCGCTGGCACGTACGCTTGCGACGCCTGATATGAAAGAGAGTGTCAATCGCTATATTGACGAAGCGCTCAAAAAATCCGAAATCGAACGTCAGTCTGAGGGCAAGCAAAAAATCGGCGTATGGACAGGTGGCTATGCGACAAACCCTGTCAACGGGCAAAAGGTGCCAATTTGGGTGGCTGACTATGTGTTAGGCGGGTATGGCACTGGTGCAGTCATGGGTGTACCAGCGCATGATGAGCGTGACTATTCGTTTGCCGAAAGGTATGATCTGCCGATTATTGCCGTCATTGAGAAGCCCGACGACATTCCTGAGGCCGGTGTCTATTCAGGCGAGGGCGTAGTGGTGAATTCTGGTGAGTTTGACGGTAAGACCTCAAGCGAAGCGCGCGAAGAGATTGTGGCATGGCTTGAGGCCCAAGGTGTTGGCGCAAGTAAAGTGACCTACAAAATGCGTGACTGGCTTATTAGTCGTCAGCGTTACTGGGGCGCTCCGATCCCTATTATTCACTGCGATGAGCATGGCGCTGTTGCGGTGCCAGAAAGCGATCTGCCGGTACTGTTGCCCGAAGTAGAAGACTATGCGCCGAAAGGCGATGGCAAGTCGGTGCTGGCGGCGCAAACCGATTGGGTCAATACGACCTGCCCGACCTGTGGCAAGCCTGCAAAGCGCGAAACTGATACTATGGACGGCTATGCATGTAGCAGTTGGTACTTGCTTCGGTACACAGACCCACATGATGACATCCAGGCGTGGAAGCCGGAGCTTGCGAATTACTGGGCGCCTGTCGATATGTATGTTGGTGGTGACCATGCGGTAGCACACCTGTTGTATGTGCGCTTTTGGACGCATGTATTCCGTGATATGGGTCTCGTCGATTTTAAAGAGCCCGTTAAAAAACTGATTTATCATGGCTATATCAACGCCGAAGACGGCACCAAGATGAGTAAGAGCAAGGGGAATGTGATTGATCCACTTGATGTGATTGATCAGGGGTATGGTGCTGATGCGCTGCGCACCTATGTGCTGTTTATGGGGCCAATTGAACTTGACGCTGCTTGGGATTCACGAAGTATTGCCGGCGTGTATCGATTTTTGAATCGCGTCTGGACACTTGTACAGGAGCATAGAGAAGCAAAAGACGGCACAGCGGGTGATGAGCGGCTGCTCCAGGTTGCTCGTAACAAGACAGTGAAGCGTGTAACGAATGACATACGACGTCTTAGTTTTAATACGGCGATTTCGGGCATGATGGAATATGTCAATGAGCTGTATAAACTGAAGGCAGCTGGTGTAGCTGGTAATGAATGGCGAGCAAGTCTTGAGGCATTAGTCCAGATGATTGCACCGTTTGCACCGCACATGGCCGAAGAGTTATGGCAGCAGCTTGGTCACGATACATTGATTCATGAGACGATGTGGCCAGAGTGGGATGATGCTTTGACGCAAGACAGCACCATGACGGTTATCGTACAAGTGAATGGTAAGCTGCGCGCTAAATTGGAGGTCGCAGCAGACATATCCGAAGATGCAATTAAAGAACTCGCTCTTGAGAACGAGAATGTTGGTAAGTTTGTTGCGGGTGAGCCAAAGAAGATTATCTATATTCCGAAAAAGCTTGTCAGTATTGTTATCTAGATGTGAGAAGCCCCCGTCTCTCATAGTGAGAAACGGGGGCTTAGTGGGCCTTGGATCAGAAGTCCAGCGACGGATCGTAGTCACGTCGACGCTCTGTGGCGTTGAGCGACAGATTCCGCAAGGTGTCACACTGACGCTTGGCCAGCTGGCGCCGTCGAGCCACACGTCGTGCCTCGATCTCGCCTCGTACGAGAGCGACCGGTACAGGCACCATCACCCACAGCACGCCAACGATGAAGAAGGCGAGGAGCTGCGGAGAGATGACGACCGCAAAGCGGGTCGTCGCACCGTGGAGAACGAGTGCGAGGCAGGCCATCAGGCCGCCCGCGATGTAGAAGCATGACGCCGGCAGGCCGTCCTTTGAGTCGAGCTTCGTCACCGTGACGAAGACGACGACCAGAACGATAACTGCGACGACTGTCCACGCGAGAAACTCGGACATGGTTACTACTTTCTCTAGGTCCAGTTAGCACACGAAACATGCGCTAGCGTATCGAATTGTACTCCTGACAACAGGTGTCGTCAAGGGGTTCGACGGGATATTTTTACATACCCCATAATTAATATTATACTACTTATGTTTATGTATGTCAATATATACTTGAGAAGACGATAGAAAGCTGCTATAATGACTGGCAGTTTTAGTTATAAATCACCGAGATAAAGGAGAACTTTAAATATGGCACAACCGAAAAAGCAGAGCAGCCCGCGCAAAACAGGGCTACGCCGCAGCCACCTTGTTCTTAAGCTTGCCCGCCGTGTAAACGGTACATCACCTGTGAAGGTCAAGACTACCAAGAACGAAACCGGCAAAAAACTTGCCAAATAACTCTCTAAAAGGGTTATACTAGCAATAAACTAACAGAACCAGAAAGAACCTACCATATTATGGCATCAAATCGTCACCTTGGAAGAATTGTCGCGTTGCAGAGTCTGTACGAGTTTGAGTTTCGTACCCAAGCTGATGACAAGACTGTGGCGGTCGGCGATATCGTAGCGCGCAATCTTGAGCGCTATAAGGATGAGATCGAAGATACGACATTTGTGTCTGAGTTGGTACAGGGAGTTCTTGATCACCAAGAAGTACTCGATGGTCATATTCGCCCACTTGCGCCCGAATGGCCTCTCGAGCAAATTGCACGTGTTGATCGCGCTGTGCTCCGCCTTGGGCTATTTGAGCTTCTGTATCGTAAAGAGCAGGTGCCGCCAAAAGTGGCAATTAATGAGGCGGTTGAACTCGCCAAAGCTTTCGGTTCTGACAATTCGAGCAAATTTATCAATGGCGTGCTCGGCACGGCATTCCGGACGCTCGTAGAAGGGCCTGCTGATGGCAGCACCGAAGTTTAATCGTTTCAAACAATATTTTAATAAACGAAAACCATCGATTCAGGAAATTGTACGCGAGCCAACAGCGGGCGGTATTGTCTATCGCCGTAATGCCGAAGGTGCCGTTGAGATTTTATTGATCCAAGATGCCAAGAACCGCTGGACGATTCCTAAGGGACACATCGAAGAAGGTGAAACCGCACAGCAGACAGCGAAGCGCGAGATTGGCGAAGAGGCAGGGCTGCACGATACTGATATTATCAGCTGGCTTGGTAAGATCCACTTCCGGTATCGCCGTATCGATAAATTAGTGTTGATGACGACGCAAATCTATCTTGTCAAGGCGCTCGGCGACACCAATGCTATCCAAAAAGAAGAATGGATGAATGGTATTAAATGGTTTTCGTTTCATGATGCGCTGGATGTCATTGAATATGAGGATATCGGCAAGTTGATGCTCCTCGCTATGAAAAAAATTCGACAGGAGAACTTATAGATGTCAGGAATGCAAATTACTCCATATCAGGAGTTCGCACTCGAGAAACTAGGGTTCGAATTTAAAAACATTGACTATCTCGTGACGGCCTTGACGCATCGTAGCTATGTGAATGAGCATAAAAAGAGCGTGAGCGAGCATAATGAACGTCTTGAATTTCTTGGCGATGCGGTGCTCGAGCTCTCGGTGACAGATTTTCTCTTTCGTAATTATAGTGATCCAGAAGGTATCTTGACGAGCTGGCGTTCGAGCCTCGTCCGGACTGAGAGCATAGGTGAAGCTGGTGATAAACTCGGCTACGAACCACTGCTACGAATGAGTCGCGGCGAAAAAAATGGGAGTCCGCGAGCTCGTCAGCAAATTCTTGCTAATGCGTTCGAAGCGGTAATTGGGGCAATTTACCTTGAGCGCGGCTATGCGGACGCCGATGAATTTATCAAGAAGCATATTTTGAGCAAGCTTGATAATATCTTAGCGAGCGGGAGCTGGCGTGATCCAAA
>JASLDG010000043.1 GCA_030146045.1 Candidatus Saccharimonadales bacterium
CACTGCCAATACTCCACCAGCAACCCGTGCAGCAAGTAGCTTCACAGCCACTCGCAAACGTTCAGTCCGTTGCTCCACCATCACAACCACAAGAAATTACCGGCCAACCTATCCGTATTGAACTCCCGCGTATTGGTTTGACACGCGAGGTTATCCCAGGCAGCTACGACACCTCGACCAAGCAGTGGACACTAACGAACGACAAAACCCAATATGCCACTATGACAAATCTATTGAGCAATACGGCCGGTCAGACACTCATCTACGGCCATAACACCGCTGCCGTGCTTGAGCCAGTCAAAGATGTTGTCGTAGGTGATACACTGACAATCACCGCGCAAAACGGTCACATGTTTACCTATACATATTCACATGATCAGGTTGTCGATCCTACAAATGTCAGCGTCCTCACCGAAAAACCAAGTACACCGCGCGTTGTCCTTATGACCTGCGAAGGCTGGCTCAGTGAGACACGTCGCTTGCTGTACTTTGATTTCAAGGAGGTACAATAATGGAAATTTTCACGCACATACCGCCTGTCGGTTACAGTATCATAGGCATAGTTATCGCGATTGCCTTTCTACGCATCACAACTGACATACGTGAAGTTATCAGGGTCAAGCGTATGCAACGACTCGCGCTCCAGACGGCCCATACTTACTACCACCCGTCACTGGCCATCATTATTCCTGTCAAGTCAGTCAACGAAACAAAACAGACGATTGCCCACCTTGCAAGTATCTACCCGCAAGCACATATCATTGCCGCCATCGACTCGCACCGGTTACCAAAAGCCGCGTCATCATTGCGCCATGCAGCCAAAAAATACTCCGCTGGCCAGGTCCGTGTCACCGCACGGAAAAACTGCGACCCGTACACCATCGCACTACAAGCCGACACCGACCTTACCTCTGTGATGCCAGAAACAACACGGCTCTCCGCAAGCTTCTACCAGTATGCAATACTGCCGTTTAGCGACCCCTCGTACCACGCAGCAATAGGGCAGAGAATCGTTCGACCTGGAATAACCATAGCGAGCGGCATCGAAACGCTTGCTGCACTCTGGCGCCATTATATGAATCAGTTCACACGCACACCTGCCAGCCACAATCGCCGTGCGCTTCTTGCGGCAGGGGCACTTATTCGCACGCAATGTTCAACTGAGCACCATGCAATCTACCAGGCGCCATATTCCACGCATAGTATCGCAAGCCATCCGACAGCAAGCCAAAGCTACCGGGCATTGTTCAACTCAATCGGAATAACTGAATTCATAACAGCGGGAGCAAGCATAGTACTCGGTATACTATTCGCATTTTTTAGTGCCGACAAACCACTCGTCGGCATCACTATCGCTGCAAGTAGTGCCATACTTGCCTGGTGGGCAACAGCACCATCTCAGCGCCCGTTCTTTTCTCGTATTACGCTCGTTCTTGTATTCCCAATCTACCTCATTGCTACACTCATACTGGTTATCTTGCGCATAGTGCGCAGCTTGTTGAGTATAAGCCATTTCCTATCATTACGACGCGGTGCTATTGCTCGTAATTAATAAATATGCTATAATATACTTATCCTACCCCTCTATTCGAAAGGTGAGTCACATGCGTAGGAAGCACCTCATCTGGAGTCTTGCGCTCTGTGGCGTATTCAGCCTTGGCGCATGCAGTAGTGCGCCACTGGCAACCAATACGCCACCCATGGCCACGGTCAGCATACCAGTCATATCATCGACAACGATGCAAGTGCCATCAACCACGAAGGCCACGACGCCACCCGATACGGTACCGGCAAACCCATGTACAGCCGTCACGCTCGGCTGGGACATGCTCGCCGATTCGACACCCATCAAACTAGTACGCGGCCAAATCAGCGACATTCGGGCTGGGCAGCATGCCTGCTTCGACCGAATCGTCATCGAGGTCAGCACGACCGAACTCGTTGGGGTTCAAGTGGGCTACGTGCCCTCTGTCTCTCATGTCGGATCAGGCAAAGATGTCGCGGTCGAAGGCGGAGCAATCTTGCGCATTGACATCAATGCGCCGGCAACCACCTACAATAACGTCGTTTCGTTTGAGTGGCATGGTAACTGGCCCGCCCTCAAGCAGGTTGCCAGTGCTGGATCGCTCGAAGGCATGACCGTCCTCGCTGCCGGCGTTGACCACAAGGTGCCGTTCGCGGCCTACCTTATGGCCGATACTGATACCCATGCCATGCGTGTCATTATCGATATCGCGCACACCTGAAAGGAGACTCCATCTCATGCCCCTCGCTTACTATTATTGCAATATAAGCGAGGGGCTGTCTTCTTTTCCGGCCCCTAAGATATTGACAAGATGCGCCTACCTCTGTATAATTACCAAGTTAATATTTGCGCCACCCCACGTAGCGCGCTCTCAGACTCAACAAACACAAGAGGAGATTCATGTTCAAATTTTTCAAGAAAAAACAGGGGAAGAGTGCCCCAAAAAAACCACTCACTGGTAAGGACCTCGAAGGTATCGACCCTGTCACATATCATCGGCGCTGGTGGATTTTAAGTACGCTCTGTATCACCTTGCTTGGTGTTATGCTCGCCAACAGTAGCCTAAATATGGCACTTCCAATGATGGCAACCGATCTGTCACTTTCACAACTCGAACTCACTTGGGTTGTGAATGTCTACACCCTTGTTTTTGCCAGCTTACTCTTCATCGCAGGTGCAGTAGGGGATCGCTATGGGCGTAAGCTTGCTATGCAGGTTGGGCTTGCGATTTTCACTGGGGGATCGCTCTACGCAGGGTTTATTGCACAAACCGGTACCGAACTCATCATTTCTCGCGTTATTATGGGTATTGGTGGTGCATTCGTGATGCCGACAACACTTTCGATCATTAACAATACATTCCCAACCAAAGAACGTGCGCGCGCCGTTGCGATCTGGAGCGCCGTTGCCGGTGTTGGCATGATGTTTGGATCAGTTATCAGTGGCGTCCTTCTTGAACACTTCACATGGCATTCACTGTTTTATTTCAGCGGTGCTATCGCTATTATCGGTCTTGTTGCAAACCAGTATCTCGCGCACGAATCGCGTGACGAAAAAGAATCTCCTGTTGACTGGCTCGGAGGCTTACTATCTGCAGTCGGTATCTTTGGGATCGTCTACGGTATTACCGAAGCTCCCTCGGCCGGCATTACCGACCGCACCGTTGCCTTCAGCTTGATAGGCGGCATCATCTCGGCAATTGCATTTGTCGCGTGGGAACTACGAGTAAAATCACCAATGCTCGACATGAAACTCTTTAAAAATCGTGGCTTTGCTGTATCCAGCCTTGTACTCACTCTCGTATTCCTCGCTATGTCGGGTGTATTCTTTTCGATGAGCCAGCTCATGCAGCTTGTTATGGGCTATACACCCCTCGAATCGTCGCTCTTGACTGTTCCGCTGATGCTACCAATGATGTTCATTTCACCGCTTGTGCCAAATGTCGTCAAAAATATCGGTGCGCGCACGACTATTTCAACCGGGCTCGTTTTGACCGCAATCGCCTTTGTTATCATGAGCTACTGGACACGCGACCTCACATACTGGCAGCTCTTCGGTACCATGATCATCATGATGCTCGGCATTACCTTTGCTATGACACCAGGCACAACCATTCTGATGGCGTCGGTTCCACGCAACCGCTCGGGTATGGGTTCAGCCATGAATGACACAACACGCGAACTTGGAAGCGCACTCGGCGTTGCTGTCCTCGGTGCAGTTCTCAGCGCCACCTACGAGGATAAGATTCGCGATACTGCAAGCCAGTTTGCAGGCCCAATCAAAGACGGGCTCGAGAGCTCGCTTGCCGTCGCGCTCAAGGTCGCTGAAAAACTCGGTCCTGCGGCCGATTACATCAGTAAATCTGCTATGGATGCGTTCATGGCAGGCATGAGTCAGGCATCGATTGTCGCCGCAACTATTATCTTTATCTCTGCTGCAATTGCGTTCATTGGACTCCCAAAACACACCAAAAAGAACGACGATACAATTTAATAGCAGGTAAACGACCAGTGCGACGCACGAGCATCCTGGTCGTTTGTCATAACAAAAGTATTGATATATTTAAATATATCAATATAATAGAAATATGGTCACTCACACAACCCACACGACAACTATTCTCAAAAGTCTTGCCGACGACACACGACTCTCGCTCGTCCGTAAGCTTGCGACATGCGATAAAGAAGTCACCAGCAATGAAATTATTTCGGATTGCGCCGTTGCTCTTGCACTATCACAACCAACCATGAGCCATCATTTTCAGAAGCTTGTGGCAGCCGAAGTGATTACCGAACGAAAAGTCGGGGTAGAGAAGTACTATACACTCAATCGCTCGCTCCTTGATTCAATCGGCATTAATGCGCAAAAACTATAATACGAAAAGTAAGGAACAATCACATGACTGCACAATCTCGTACAAACCAATTATCCTATATATTCGGGCTCGACTCGTTCGGCGACCTTGCGACAACATCCGACGGCACGCTCATGAATTATGCCGAATCAATTCGGCTCGTCATAGAAGAGGCGGTGCTAGCTGACAAGCTCGGTGTTAATGCGATAGCACTTGGTGAGCACCACCGCGATGATTTCGCGATCTCAAGCCCCGAGATGGTACTTGCCGCCATCGCAACGCGCACAAAACATATCAAACTCGCCTCAGGTGTAACGGTCCTTAGCAGCGACGATCCTGTTCGCGTATTTGAACGATTCGCAACGCTCGATGCAGTATCAAATGGTCGTGCACAAGTCATCTTAGGTCGCGGATCATTTACCGAGTCATTTCCGCTGTTCGGCTATGACCTGCGCGATTACGAATCCCTCTTTGAAGAAAAAGTTGAACTCTTCAATAAACTCCTCAAGGAAAAGCCGGTCACGTGGCAGGGCACTCATACACAGTCACTTGATGCTGCTGACATATTCCCAAAAACGGAATCAGGCAAGCTCGAAACACTCATCGGTGTCGGGGGTTCGCCAAATTCGGTCGTGCGCGCCGCCGCCTACGATTTCCCACTCATGCTGGCAATCATCGGCGGATCACCCGATCGTTTCGCACCTTACGTCGATCTATATAAACGAGCTGCTGAACAGTTCGGCCACAAGGCCCATCCAGTCGGCATGCACTCGCCAGGATTTATTGCCGATACCGACGAAGAGGCGATTAAAACAGCATTTCCACTCTTTAAAGAGCAGATGGACCGTGTCGGTAAAACACGCGGCTGGACCCCAATGACGCGCCAGCACTTCTTAAGTGAAGTTAAAAATGGCTCCATGTACGTCGGCTCGCCTGAAACCGTCGCCCAAAAAATTGCACATGCTATGCGCGTTATCGGTGCCGAGCGATTTGATCTCGTGTATGGGTTCGGCCCAGTTCGAGCGAGCGCCCGCCGCCACATGATAGAGCTCTACGCCAACGAAGTCATCCCTCGCGTACGAGAGCTTCTAGCCGAGGACAATGGCCATGCCTCATGATAAAACAATCGGCATATTAGGGGCAGGTAAACTTGGGGTCGTTCTCGCGCAATTAGCACGACGTGCAGGCTACGATGTATATATTGCAGGGTCGGGTGATCCCCAAAAAATCGCCCTTAGTATCGAAGTACTTGCACCGGGTGCACATGCAGCGACAAGCCACGACGCAGTGCAGCATGCCGACATCGTTATTCTTGCATTTCCATTGAGCAAGTATCAACAAATTCCTCGTCACGAGTTTGCCGGCAAGCTGGTGATCGATGCCACAAATCACTGGTGGGAAGTCGATGGACCGCGTGACGACTTCCTCAACCCCAAAGAATCATCAAGCCAGGCCGTGCAGTCATTTCTTGCCGATGCACGCGTCGTCAAAGCATTGAACCATATGGGATATCATGATCTCTACGACGAAACAAAGCCACATGACGCACCAGACCGCAAAGCCATCGCACTCGCCGGGGACGTGACCACAGACGTCGCACGAGTCGCTCAGCTCATCGATACACTCGGATTCGATCCGGTACCTATCGGTGCACTCAGCGCAGGACGGATACTTGAACCCGGCGGACCAGTATTTGGCGCAAACGTCGATGCGCAAACACTACGTCAGTTACTTGGTGTCTCGTCCTAGTGATCCGATCTCTTTTCGTCAACCTCACGCTCGACAACAATCGTACACTCAGTTACGAGTGCCGCAATCGCGCCCACAGCTGCGAGCACTGGTGCAAGTACAGCGCCGACCACGCCAATCGTAAGTGGCACTTCAATCAATCGCTTACCTTCTTTGTTTTTGATAATAATGCGTCGCACATTACCTTCATTTATCAGCTTTTTCACCTTACCAAGGAGCTCTTCGCCATTTACTTTGAATTCTTCTTGTGTCGTCTTCGTCATATACCCAGTATACACCCGCGCCTAGTATGAATCACAGCCAATCCCATCGCCATCTCGGTCAAGTCGATAGTGGTCCACACCGATAACCTGCACCTTAAAACCAATATCAGGGCAGTCCAGGTCATACGACACGTTCGGTACACACGGAGAGTAGTCGGGGCTACACGAACTCGATGAAACAGACGGGCTGCTCGGCGCAGCAGGCGGAATGGCTGGAGCAGGCGAGCTCGGAGACGCCGGAGCAATAGAAGTAGCAGTAGGCGCAGGTGAAACTGAAGAAGATGCTTCTTCAGGTGATGGTGCCGATGAGATCGGAGCATGCGATTGTAATGACGCATCAGGAGTAGGCGACTGGGTATAATTGGCATGCTGCCCCGTCAGCACGAGGCCTACAATGATCAACGCAACAGCAACACCTCCACCAAGCAGTGTCCATCGACGCCGATAATTTGTCAGTGGATCATCACGATCCATATAATAGCGCAGCTTAATGCTTTCGATCATGTAGTCGATACGAAGCTGCAATTCGTCGAATACCCGTCTCACGTCCGATCTACCTGATCAGACGCGGTTTTGCGGGGCGCGGTTTCTGACTGACACGAACAGCCGAGCTTGCTTTGGAGCGCGGCGAGCCTCCCGGTCGCGATGTCGCAGCCGATGCCGCCCCAACTGTTCCGTTGGGCATTTCCAGCGAAATGTGCGAACGACCAGCAAGAACTGACTGCAAAATATCTTCAACCACTTGCGGATCGAGATGTGTATTATCTTCAAGCACCCGCTTCACGACCGAACTCAGCGTCGTGCGCTCGGCATCGTAGAGCGAATTCTTACGAATCACATAGAGTTTTTTGAGCGCTCGATAGTTTTTATGGAATTGCTCAAGCTCCAAAATCATGCTCTCGGCTTTGGCATATTTTTTTGCAATTCGGTGCTGAATTTTTTTGGCAGATTTAATGCTGCGCCATTGACTAAAGAGAGTGGCGTCAAAAATCTTACGCGCTTCGGCGCGAATCGCGAGTCCCGTACCTAGATAGAGCACTGTCAGGAGCACCGCCATCAACACCTCAGAGCTAATAATCGTGAATGTGTCATCGGGGAATTCTTTAATATCCATAAAGATGACCACGGCGCGAATCGCTGCAAAAATCAGACAGATTGTAATCCATACCCACGGTTCATAGAACGACCAGCTGCGGCGCAATTTGTGCATTGCCTGCGAACGACCCCACAAAAAGGCCGTTACGCTTCCAACGAGCGCCAGCGCAAACGCCAAAATACTGGCGTTGAACTGGTCAGTATCAAGCAGTCGCTCGATCGCCGTACTCAGCAGTAACATATCAAGAAAACTGAGCGCTAAACACCCGGCGACTACCCAATAATGACCGTAGGGGGTAGAGAAGGCAGTTTTGCTATCTGAAATCGTCCGCTTAACGGTGTGCGTATCGGCAGTATTTTTTGGCTTCGCGGGAGCCGGCTCATCACTTATTGGCACGCGAACGACGTGCGATTCTTCGTTACCTTTCCCGAGTTTACGCAGCCGCACCACCGCATCATCGTAGTCGATACCCGATGTTGTTTTGTCGTAGCCCATTGATTCCAAATGGTTGACATCTTGCTCTACTTTAATCAATGCTGACTTTGTTTTCTTAAGTCCGCGTGCATAGGTCGTATCGATTCGGTGCTCGCGGCGGCGATACTCGCTCTCAAGCGCCGAATGCAAGTCGCTATATCGTCCGCTAACAATGCGAAGCATCGCCTCAACCGATTTTGCATCAAGCTTCTGCGTCTTTTTAGTGTGGCGAACATTCAGAAGAGCCCGACGGCGCACCATTTCAATCTGTTTCTGCGTAGGGCGCTTGAGCCGCACGATCACATTCAAAAAACTCTTTGCCATTACGTCAACTCCTTTATCTTGTCTGCGATATCGTTCGTATGATCGCGCAGGGCTGCATCATAATTCGTCATACCGAGTTTGTTCAACCGACGACCCGCTACTTTAACGTATCCGTTCATCACAAGTTCATATGCGCCATTAGCTTTGGCACAAAATTCAGCAAACTCTTTTTGACTCGCTCCTAAATGCTTCTCAAGCTCGACAAGCTCTGTCTTGAGATTCGTCACAACCACCAGCTGATCGCGCACATTCGCCGTAATCGCGCCCAACTGACCTTGGTAATTTGCCGTCTCAAGCGGAGTCAGGCCGCCCCGAGTAAGTATAGCTTTCACTTCCTGGTACTCAGCCTTCATACCAAGAAGCAGGTCATTCTCGTTCGCAAGTACACTACGAATCTCGTCAATTTCCAACTGCAATCGCTCTTGCGCCACGCGAGCACGCTTAGCCTCACGCAAAATATGCGCGTCGCGTACATCTGCCAAGTGCTCAAGATACTGCGTACGAATAATATATTTTTCGCGAGAGAGTGATTGCAAATCAATCTCACGAACTCGACGCACTCCATTGTCACGCAAAAACCCGCGCAGTACACCCGAGCGGTCACGCCGCGCTGCAAGCCGGCCATACACGCGCACCCATAACGAAACACTCATTGGCGTATGTTCGTAGCGCTGCAGCTTCGCTTTACCCACGACACGTCCCGCCACTATCCATCGTGACAATCACGACGCGATTCGCTTGCGCTTTTTCGCTACTCCACTTGCCGTCAGCACCAGCTTCTGGCACACGGCCGTCAAAATCACTTGATCCGCGCCCCTCAGCCGCGATGGATGCAGCGCTGACACCACGAGCAACCAGCAGCTTCTTGACTGCTTCGGCACGATTTTTCGACAATGCATTCGTCGCTTCAGCCACACCGCTTGGTCGGGCTGAGTAGCCTTCGATCGTCAGCTTCGCCCCGCGACATTTCTGGTAGTTTGCGATAATACCATCAAGCGACTGATTTGCCTTAGCTTCGTCCTGAATCGTTGCCGTATCAGGTTTAAATCCAATCGAATTCTCGCCAAGCTTATATACCACCACACCACCTGCAATACCATTCACCTCCGCCGTCTGCACTGGCTTGTCTGTCTTCACGCTGTCGGACGCCACCACAGTATCATCCGTGACGAGCTCGGCACCCATGTAGCGAAATATCTGCGCGTAAATATTGCGGAGATTGCGTTTCTCGGTCGCATCAAGCGGCTGCTGTGGTGTGGTAGTCACACCCAAGCCAGACCACACAATCTTGACGCCCTCAAGATCACCCGATGTAATGGTTCCACCTTGCTTGAGCTTAGCCAGCACATCAGCTGGATCAGCGTGGAGTAAGTCACCATTGGCAAAATTGAGCGGCTGCGTATCCGAAAGGCCCGATCCGATCGCTATGACAAGTGGTGATTTTTTGCTTGGCGATGTTGTCACCGCACGCCCAGCCGCAACAATATTATTAAAATAGTCCGCGCCCTTTTCGTCGGCTGGTTTTTTGATAGCCGCGCCGACTTCGTCGATCGTTTTGGTCGAATTCTTGATAAACGACCCAACGTTGCCTGATTTTTTTACCTTCAGGTCATTCAGTTTGATCCGTTGGCCGCTTGGTGTCGCTGAATATACATACAGGTTCAGATCGCCATCTGTTTTAGCAAGCGAGTTACGCACATACTTGTCTGCCTCTTCTGTCAGGGTAGGCACCGGACTATTCGCCGTATTTCCCACCACGAGCGCCAAGCTATCGCTCGCATAATCTTCGTCGGCCGGACACGAATCAACCGTAAGTCCAAAACTTGGCTTAGCATAGTGTGCTGCTTCGCACTTAGCAATTGCACTATTGACATTGATATACGTCATGCCGAATACAGCACTGGCGATCACCAGTACCGCACCGATACCGATCAACCACGGTTTCGCATCTTCAAAATCAAAGTCAAAGTCCATTCGCTCTCAGCACTTTCCACACCCATTTATACTTTCGTATTACTATAGCATGCACAGCTTAAAATAGACAGATGCCGCTTGCTTTTTTAGAGCAGGGGAGTACACTGAGAAGCCGCATCTACGTAGACGCGCTCAACACGCTTGCCAACACCGCCCATGACATACAAACTACCCTGACAACTGCCACCATCGAAGACCTCTTGACTCCCGAAAAAGAGCACGAACTATTCGACCCATATCGTCTCCGCAAAATAGGCCGTGCGGTGCGCCTGCTCGAAAAGGCCAATGGGGTGAATATGACATATCGCGACCACGCTGCATAAAAAGCCAGCGGCAGGCACGCTGGCTTTCATAGATTAGTTCTGCTTTTTTGGTTTACGGATCTCGCGTTTTGGCCGATCCTTACCCTTGGCAGTAGTTGCAAACATAGGCAAACATCCTTTCGTGGTCAGAGTTGATACGAATAGGGGGATGAATGCTAGCTTTTCATGATTATTTGATAATCTCCTTTACCTACCTCTATAGTATAGCACAAGCGTAACCTTGTATTTACATTAGAAACATGCTATAATGAAGATATGGACAGATTCGTTTCATACCAGTATTACCCAATAGCTGTCGTTGACAATCACGACATTATTGGTAATGGCACCAAGCGCGGTGCACACGGTATGGCTTATCTCACTCTTTCTTAATACAACTCACTCCGGTACCAGATAAGCCTCCAAGAGGTTTATCTTCGGTTCAAACTCCTTGGCGGCTTGTCCGGTCTCAGAAACATTGAGGCCACAACAGAAAGGAGAGGATCATGGCATTTGGTCCAATTATGCGATTCACGGTGGGTGAGCTCCGTATCGAACTGGCGCCACTGACACGCGAGTCGATGAGCGAGTTTGTCGAGTACGCTCATGGTGGCGGCATGCAACGTAACAGCATCACACGCTATCTGGGGCGACAGAGCGCGCCCGTGCTAGAAGATGAGTACGAATGGTTCGATAAGGCTCGCACCAGCAAAACCAACCTTGTTTGGGGCATCTGGGTAGTAGAGCAAGGTCAGCGGACACTCATCGGGAGCTCCGCACTCGAACACATTGGAGAAGAGGGGAACGCTGATTTTATCCGCCAGGCCACTAGCGGCTCGATGATCTTCCGCCCGGAATACTGGGGCAGGGGGATTGCCAGCGCCGCCCACAAGGCGCGCACCTGGTACGCCTTTCAGCACCTGGGGCTGCACCGCATCAAATCAGCGGTCATCCAGGGAAACGGTGGTAGTCACAAGGCGCTTAGTCGCAGTGGCTACACCCTTGTGTACACCGAGCGCAACGAACAATTCAGCGATGGCGGCCTGCGCCACCTCGACTGCCTCGAGTGCCTCAACCCTCTCAACCTCTTCTGGCGCCAGTGGTGGCACGGCGACACCCCGCCCGCCTCCTCACGCCGATCCCGGCAGCTCACTCGAGATGTCATGGCCTGGGCCGAAGAGAACGTGGAGCTGGCCTAGTAGTCAGACCTACACAAGCCCTCCTGCACGTTAAACTCGTGCGGGAGGGCATTTCACACATTATGTGTCACGAAAAGAGCCGAGGTAGGCAACCTGGCTCTTTTGTAGCTACCATTCCTGCTTCTTTGCTTACTTTCCCTGTAAGTTGTACGGGCAACTACATCGAAAGCTTCAAGACGGCTCGTTCTAACAGATTAATTCTCTCCTCAAGCTCCTTAATCTTATTTGTGTCTCGTCGAACCTCGGTCGTATGTACCTCGCTTGATAACGAGAGCATTCTGTTTTTGTGCCTCTCTTGGTAAACTTTGGGAGAAATCTCTTTCAGCGAGACAGACTCCGCAACCTCCTTCGGGATCATCCACATCTCACCAAAACTCTTTGACTCCTTTTTCGCACCCGGGAAAATCTTTCCATCTTGTATTTTCCGACGAATAGTGTGTGAGCTAATGTCAAACTTTTTTGCTAATTCGCTTACCTGAACATATTCCTTACTATCCATAAACACTCCTTATGCTTAATTATTATACAGTGGCGTAGGTCACAGCACAAGCCTGACGTGCATTGAACTGCATCGAAGCACGTCACTGAGCAACGAGCAATCAAGCAACGACAAGGTTATGTGTCCATTCACCACAACAAGTTCGTCCGCAGGTGATATACTAAGCTTATGGTTAAAATATCTGACCAGCGCAAAGATACGCGACCTCGCGAGAAGCTACAAGCACGCGGCGCCGAAGCGCTCTCGGACTACGAACTCTTGATGGCAATTATCAGCAGTGGTAATGCACAGGCAGATGTAACGAAAATTGCGCGAAACGTACAAAAGCTGCTGGCAGGGAAAGGTAGTGCACTGACCTACGAAGACCTACTGGCAGTCAAAAGTCTTGGCCCAGCCAAGGCCACGCAAATCATGGCGGGCTACGAGCTCTGGCGCCGGCAGTTTGAAATCTCCGAACGACCAATCATCGACAGCCCCGAAAAAGTCGTTGAACAGCTCGCTGACATTCGCGACAAAAAGCAGGAATATTTTGTTTGCCTGACGCTTGACGGCGCGAACCGCCTCATCGCCAAACGCGTCATTTCCATCGGCACCCTCACAAGCTCACTCGTCCATCCGCGCGAAGTCTTCGCCGATGCCATCACCGACCGCGCAGCAAGTATCATTGTGGCGCATAATCACCCAAGTGAAAACTTAGAGCCGAGTAAGGCAGATAAGGATGTAACCATCAGGCTAAAAGACGCCGGAGAGCTTCTGGGAATCACACTTCTCGACCATCTCGTACTCACAAAAGACTCGTTCATCAAAATTTAACTTGTCAGGGGTGGTATAATAGACACAAGAGAGGTGACCATTCCGAAATGGAGATTCAAGACATACAATCAAAACTTTGGGCAGCGGCCGACAAACTGCGGGGCAACATCAGTTCGAGTGACTATAAATACGTGGTGCTGGGGCTCATTTTCCTCAAGTATATTTCTGATGCGTTCGAAACACAGTACAAAAAAGCCGAGTCAGAGAACTACGACCCCGAAGACCGAGACTTTTATCTTGCCGACAATGTCTTCTGGGTGCCAAAAGAGGCTCGCTGGGAGCACTTGGTGGCAAATGCCAAACAGCCAACTATTGGCGTGTTGATTGATGACGCCATGGATGCCGTCGAGCGCGACAACTCATCGCTTAAAGGTGTTCTGCCGAAAAACTACGCCCGCGAAGCCCTTGATAAGCGCCGCCTCGGTGAGCTTATCGACCTCTTCACTAATATGACCTTCCAGTCAGACAATGCTAAGGACCTGCTCGGCCAAGTCTATGAATACTTCATGGGTATGTTTGCCGACAGCGAGGGCAAGCACGGCGGTGAATTCTACACCCCGCGCTCAATTGTGAAATTGCTTGTAGAAATGCTCGAGCCGTACGGTGGCCGCGTGTATGATCCAGCCTGTGGTAGTGGCGGTATGTTTGTACAAAGCGAAAAGTTCGTCGAGGAACACGCTGGACGCATTGGTGATATTGCTATCTATGGCCAAGAGCTCAACGAAACAACCTGGCGCCTCGCCAAAATGAACATGGCCATTCGTGGTATTGATGCCGATATTCGCCGCGGCGACACGTTCCATGACGACAAATTCCCCGACCTCAAGGCCGATTACATCATCGCCAACCCACCATTTAATATCAGCGATTGGGGCGTCGAGCACCTGCAAGACGACATCCGCTGGCGCTACGGCGTGCCGCCAAAAGGCAATGCCAACTACGGCTGGATTCAGCACATGATTCACCACTTGTCACCAAAGGGCACGGCCGGATTTGTGCTGGCAAATGGTAGCATGAGTAGTCAAAGTAGCGGTGAAGGTGAGATTCGCAAGAAATTACTCGAAGCCGGCCTTGTAGATTGTATTGTCACCCTCCCAAGCCAGCTGTTCTTCAATACTGGCATTCCGGCATGTCTGTGGTTTGTTTCTCGTGACCGTGCTAATCGCAGTGGCAAAACGCTGTTTATTGATGGTCGTAATCTTGGTAAGATGGTCACGCGCCGCAATCGTGAGCTTACGCCGGAAGACATTGCGAAAGTCGCCAGTGCATATCATAATTTCAAAACGCAAAATGGTGAATATGAAGATATGCCGGGCTTTGCCAAAGCTGCGACGCTTGATGAAATCAAAGAGCATGACTACGTTCTGATCCCTGGCCGCTATGTTGGCAGTGAAGAGGTTGAGGAGGATGACGAAGCTTTTGCCGAGAAGATAGAACGTCTGACTGCCGACCTGAACGAGCAATTCGCCAAGTCTCATGAGCTAGAGGAAAAAATCAAAGCCAATTTGGAGAAAATTGAATGATAGCTAATCGTACGAAAGGTTCGAGAAAGTTGGAGAGTGAGAGATGAGACAATTTCTTGCAAAAGTTGGGACCGTCTTTTATCGTATATTCGGTAAAGACGCTATAGATGATAGAACTCAATCCTATCGTTCTAATTTTTATCAGCTACAGAACATGATGACGCAGAATACACTTGAAGCCGACAAGGCTCTAGCCACTTTTTCCATTGCAGCACTGGCCGCACTTGCGGCACTGAATCAGGCTATCTTTATCCCTTACGGATGGCTCTCGTTTATTACACTAGTTTGTTTTATTGCAGTTATATTCATTGTCATCATAGGTTACGCTGTCTCTAATCAGCTTCTTATCGATGCGCAGAAAAAACTAACTAGAAATTATCTTGAATCGCCATTAACATCCTTGAATAAAGGGATTGAAAAGCCTCGTTTTGCCAAACTTAGCCGCCTATTGAACATTACGAGTATGTCATTATTTCTAGTCGGTACAGTACTGTTTGTTATTTTGCTTGGTTTATACATAAAAGGAGTTGAGTGAATTATGAGTAGCGAAGATAACTATAGCCATCAGGGAGATCGTCAAGTAATTGGAGAGACTTTTAGCGCAGCCAATGTATCCCAGCCTACTGAGCCGCAATTAGCGACTAAAGGTTTCACAGCTAATAATATCCAGCAGCCGATGGAACCACCGAGGGCGGTAAACACCGATAACAATGGATTTACTGCTGACAGTATCCAACTACCTATACAACAGCCCGAGCCAATGGAGGAAAATGATGACCGAGATTAGACTAATTGATGATGACTCTACAGACATCAAGGCGAGTATATCCGCATCAAACATACAGATGCCTGCTGAGGCTTCCAATGACGAGAGCGAAGATTGATGAGCGTAAAAGACCTTACAGACCCGCAAATCCTAGAGCACCTCAAGAAGAATACACTTCTTCGCAATAAACAACTTACGGTATTGGTCAAGTTGCTCAATTCACTCAAAGAGCCCACTACATTCGCAATTGACGGCGCATGGGGTTCGGGTAAGACTGTTTTTGTGAAGCAACTGTTGATGCTTGCCGATGATAGTGTCAAAGAGTACGGCAATAACACTCTAGACAAGCCATCCATCGAGAAGCTTCGAGAAGACCAAAAGGCTTTCTATTTCAACGCCTGGGAGAATGATTATACGGGCGATGCCCTAGGTGCAATTCTACTGAAGCTAATAGCCGCCGATGACCCATCATTGAGTGTAGAGTCTATTAAGCGCGGCTTAAGTATGATCAACCCCTCTGCTGGAATACGAGAGGCGACCAAGGGCTGGATTGACCCTGATAAGAAACCAGCGAAAGACGAACTTGTTGAGCATATTAAGTCACTAGTTGACAGGCATGATGCCGTAAATGATTTTATTGATGCGATCAAGGGTGATAAAACACGACTAATTTTTATTGTTGACGAGCTCGACCGCTGCAAGCCTTCATTTGCAGTTGACCTACTCGAAGTCATCAAGCATTATTTTGTTCGTGATGACGTTACGTTTATCGTAACTGCGAACCTCAAAGAGCTTTCGCATACAATCAAAAAATATTATGGACATGAATTTGATGGCTACGCATATCTCAATAAGTTTTTTAACTTCACGTTCGGACTACTCAAAGTGAATGAACGAGAATATGCAAAAAACATTCTCGACTGGCACTTAGACAGCTCCGTGGACGGTGGCGTTGCATGGGATGCAATAAGATATTATAAATTTGAAATGCGAGAGATTAATGCATACTCATCAGCGCTACAGCTGATAGTGCGATTTTTGACGAAGAGTAATAACTACCGTCAGGAGCAATACTCTATTCAGCTTATATTTGTGCCGTTAGCGCTGGCTCTCAAGATAAAAAGCAATAAAGACTATGAGAAGTTCACCTCTGGAGGCGGTGAGGACGTATTGCGCAACTTTTTGACCAACACAACTGAAGCCGTAGAATCTATCGCAAGCGTTAGCTTCGGCTCGTCCGACGAAGAAAAGAGTGTAAAAAAACAAGAAGCACTAGAAGAACTTGTCGTTCGATACAAAAACCTATTTTCACCTGATGGGCGACGTGGTGGTCATGAAGATCTAGAGAATTTTAGCGATGCCATTGCGTTGATCGGCTCCTACGCAACTATTATTGAGGAGAAAGCAGAATGACCAAGACTGTTTTACTTGGGGATATCTGCCTCCAAATTACCGATGGTACACACAGCACAGTAAAAGATAATATCGACGGCGAATATCTGCTTTTAAGTGCGAAAAATATTAAAGATAGAATCGTGACGTCTAGCAACGAGCGAAAAATCGACAAAGAAACTCTCGAAAGCCTTAGAAAGCGCACTAAAACGGCAAAAAACGACGTGCTCGTAACGAGCGTCGGGACGATAGGCGAAACGGCGATTATTCAAGACAACGAACCGAACTACGAGTTCCAGCGAAGCGTACTAATACTAAAACCGGATACTAGTCTGGTTAATCCGCAGTACCTTTATTACTGTATGCGGATGCTGAAATCGCAGTTCATCTCTATGGCGACAGGCGCTGTACAGAAGTGTTTATTTATTGGACAGATGAAAAGCGTGCAAATAGAACTTCCAGACCTCGAAACGCAAAAGAAAATAGCAGATATTCTCGGGACGATTGATGAAAAAATTGAGCTGAATCGGCAGATGAACGAAACGCTCGAGCAGACGGGGCAGGCGCTCTTTCGTCATTATTTCATTGATAATCCAGAGGCGGAGAAGTGGGGCGAAAAGTCGTTATCTGAGCAGCTAGAGATATTGAGCGGTGGAACACCAAAGACTTCCGAAAAGTCGTATTGGGACGGAGATATTCCATGGTTTTCCGTTGTTGACGCTCCAAGTGGCTCCAATCTATTTACAATTCAAACTACGAAGAATATCACAGAAGCTGGTCTTAAAAAATCAGCGGCAAAACTAATTCCAAAACACACTACAATTATTTCCGCTCGCGGAACGGTAGGAAAGCTGGCTATCGCGGGAAGGGAAATGACCATAAACCAGTCATGCTACGCGCTAAAATCTGACACTCCTTTTTACTCATATCTTATGATCGATAGATGCCTATTAGATATTAAAGCGAGGGTGCACGGCTCGGTATTTGACACTATTACTCGTAATACATTCGACCAGCTAAAGTTTACAGCTCCGCCGTCTAACATTATCACCGACTTTGAGAATAGGGTTGAACCGTTGTTTCTGCAGATACTCCGTAACGTCGAAGAAATCCAAACCCTCACCACCCTCCGCGACACCCTCCTCCCGCGATTGATAAATGGAAAGGTGAAGGTATAGTGTACACCTATCATATTCAGCATAAAATTAAGGTTCTGTTGGGCAATAACACAAATATTAGTACCGAGAATCCACACAAGTTTACAATCGATGGCGTAACATTTGGCCCGTGGACAGAAGACCCCCATGAGTTCTGGAGAGCTGGCGAATGGCTGGTCGAGGCAAGTGTGACGGCTGATAATCTACAGACTGCACTTACGCAATATAGCCAAAAGATATCTCGTATCGTTCCGAGAATTGCTTTTGTTGGTCAGGCGTATATCAACGACAGGTTTGGGTCGATTTTTATCAAGCGGGACGACAAGGATTTTGGCTGGTTTAGGTCCATTATTGAGCGCGAACCCGTTTCGTTGGATTTTATGGATGAAGAGCTGGAGGCACTAGAGGAGTTGGTAAAAAATACTGACGTACCCGATGCCTTTTATTCATACTGGAACGATGCGGTGAATACCACAAGCTACACAGGTAAGCTATTACTTATGTTCGGAGCTATTGATAGTTTTGCGAGGCGAGGCCAGCGACGCCAAAAGAGAATCGAAATCTTAGGTGATGAATTGACGGCAGAGATATATACGGAAGATGCAGGGCTTCGCAATCGGTTGACGCACGGCGAGTATCTCAATGCAAATGATGGAAAAAATTATGTTGAATTGGTGCATAAAAAAGTGCTTGAGTATTTTAATCGTTCCATACTCGGCAAGGACATTCTGGAGCTTGATGTCGTAGGTCCACAGCGTCATTTTGACGAGAATTACGAAGGGATGCGAATCTTTGTAAAACAGAAAGATGACGCGCATCCGCTGCACTTGCGTAAGCTTGTAGAAGACGTAGAGGAGGGCGATGGGCATCCCAGGGCTTATGAAATTATATTCGATGATGAGCTTATAGCTGATTATTAAGATGGCCATTATATATTGCAAATGTTTTCTATTGACTTCCCGATAACGGGAAATTATGATAGATAGTATGATGGATAATTACATTACACTCAAAGAAGCAAGTGAGCTTTCGGGCAAAGAAGTTGAAGCTCTGAAGAAACAATGTCAAGAGGGACGTATACGAGGGGCGATTAAGAAAGGTAAGGTATGGTTTGTCCCACGCAGTGAGATACTTGTCTCGGGAGAGGAGAGGTCAGACGGTACATTAGGATTCATGGATATTCTTATCCGCGCCGGGGGAGAAAGCTCATCCGCAGGAGTAACAGTCGTGGCTGGCGGTCAAGTAATTAGCGGTCAAATGGTGTCTAAGAAAGAATATTTACATCATTTTCGTGACTCACTGAAGAAAAGTATGCCTGATACTAGTGGTGAAAAACCGCTTCACAATGTGCTGGATCAGTATATTGAGGGGCTAGAGGCTAACGAGGAGGCTAGCCCAAGTTTTCTCCATCTCAGAGATTATTCTATCGCGGATATCAATAATGGCTATAAACTCGATGGTGCGTATATTCGAATAAGGTATTCGTCGATTGATGCGTTTATGCTGGGCGAAATCCGCAAAGAATAGAGATGACATGTCAAATAGATGCACTGAGATAGGAGCCTCATGGCTACTGTATTAGAAGAAATCCAGAGATGCGACGATGCTATCGCGGGCAACATAGCCTCTCTAGCTAGCGATAGAGGCTTGATGTCTGTAAATATACTGAATAATGTTCGTAACTTGATTAATCAGGTAGCACTCTTAATATCCACCAATAGTACCGGTGCCGATAGTAAGTATGCAGACATAGAAACAGCCATGAAGCTTGTCAGCACGCGCGCCGACTTGGCATTTTTACGTATCTTCTACAAGCAAACTCAGGCTGCAGTTTCGCACTATACCCTTAATGATGAGGGCGCGGAGAGACTGATGCTGAAATACTATGAAGTTCTGATAAAGATACGTGACTATTTGCAGGTAAATTACAGTATAGGTATTTTAAGTGGCCTAGATGATTTTCCTCTTGATATCGACTCATCGCAGCAACAGTATTATGAAAGTATAGTCGGCAAAATAGACGCTCTCCCCAAAGATGTGGAAGGGAATAAAAATAACTACTACATACATAGAGTCAGACCTTTCTTCGTAAGGAGCAGGGTGTACTACGAGATAGTATTTTCACCTGCGATTGATAAAGACAATAAGTTTAACAGAAGAATTGCCTTTTCTAGCGACAGGGTGTTCGGCAACTATGCAACTGACTTATGGCTTGTACGCTCGGAGATAGAAGTTGATGGGATTAGAGTGCCAATAGAGATTATTCGGTCATGGAGAACAAATATCCGACCGTGCGAATTTGATAATCTGGGAAAGATTCTTGGATTTACTGTCAAGGCAAACAGAGGACAGAAAGATTATCTACCTATCATGGATTTTATTAGTAGATACCATATGTCACTAGTAGAAATCATAGACCTCGATGACAATTTGTTTAGAAGTTTTGTAGACAAGGTTAAAGTTACTGGTTATAAATCAACCATTATAGATCTCTTGGGTAAAACGAGGCAATTCAGCAGGAGCGGAGCAGTATGTTCACGTGTCATCAGGTATCTCTTGCTACATATGCGCAATGTAACAATCAAGCGACAATACCCCTATGATATGGATGACTGTATGAGCAATGTCAATTTAAGCAAGAAAACATATGCGTTCGATATAATGCCTTTTTGCACCTCACTTAAAGAACATAACCCTCGATTACGAGATGTATTCTCCGCAATACCAATCGGTAATCGAGAACACGAGCTGATAGCAAGAAAAATCCTATCAAACACAGAACAGCAGAGTATGCTGTATACCGCAAAAGATGATCTGCCAATGCCTGACCAAGTGAATGATTTAGTCTCAAGGTATAATAGCAAGCTCTATTCAGGGCATGCGAACAGGACAATAGAAAAGCATGACAATTATTACTTCATCCGAGGATACGAAGATGATGTGAAGGAGATAGTAAAGGGGTTGAAGTCTCTATGTGATGACGGCGTACTTAATTATAAAGCGGACGTCGAAAGCTGGTTGAATGAGCAGGATAGGGATATAGACGATCCTACTAAGCGTAACGTCTTGGTTGAATTATTCACCACGTCTAAAGTTGCTGTGATTTACGGGGCCGCGGGTACTGGGAAAACCAGGATGATAGAGCATATATCTTCATACTTTGACGATGAAGACAAACTCTACCTCGCTAATACTAAGACAGCTGTAAGCAATCTCCAGACACGGCTCGAAGGAAAGGGTCGGTTTATGACGGTGGCAAAATCCTTGCGATCTCGTGAGCTTGAATCCTCAGTGCTATTCTTGGATGAATGCAGCACCATTAGCAACAAAGATATGGTAGACATCCTCAAGCGCATTAAATTTGACCATCTCGTCCTAGTTGGCGATGTATATCAAATTCAGTCAATTAGATTTGGTAACTGGTTCAATATTATCCGAAAATTCATACCGAAACAGTCTGTTTTTGAGCTTGAGGTACCATTTAGGACAGATGACGACAACCTCATACAGTTCTGGAGTGCAGTTAGAAATCGTAGCGGGCTGGCTGAAGAGATTATGGCTAGACAAGGGTATTCCCACAGGCTTGATAGTACAATTTTTGACGAATTAGCCGGTGAGGAAATAATACTTTGCCTAAACTATGATGGTCTGTACGGCGTCAATAACATCAACAAATTACTTCAGGCAAAGAACAACGGTAAAGCCACCACGTGGAATGATGCTATCTATAAAATAGGTGATCCAATTGTATTCAATGAATCAGACGCCTATGGCGAGGTATTGTTTAACAACTTAAAGGGTAGAATAGTAGACATTAAAATGATTAACCAAGCGAGCGTAGAGTTTACTCTCGATATAATCGGCGTTGATATCTCTGAGCATGATGCGGCTAAGGCTGGCCTAGAATTGGTGGATGTCAATCGGGTAAAGATTAGAGTCGAAAAAAGACATAATACCGACAGTGACGACTCATCGGAAGATGTTCGTACAGTTGTTCCGTTTCAGGTGGCGTATGCAGCAACAATCCATAAGGCTCAAGGTTTAGAGTACGAGTCTGTCAAGATTGTCGTCACGAGAGATAGTGAAGAGCGAGTGACGCAGAGCATATTTTACACTGCAATAACAAGAGCAACAAAAAAGCTGACCATATACTGGAGTCCAGAGGTGCAGCATAAAATCCTATCAAATTTCGCAGACAATACTGACAGTGATTTAAAGATATTTCTGGCAAGGAATCATAATCTGTTAAAATAGTTACAACATGACCGAAGACAAAATCGAACAATCTCTCCTAGATACGCTGGCACAGATGGGCTGGGAGATTGTGAGCGGGCCAACGATTGGACCGGATGGGACGATGGAGCGTGGGTATGCAGATGTGGTGCTGGAGCGGCGGCTGGAGGTGGCGCTTGGGCGGCTGAACCCGGATTTGCAACCAACACAATGTGATGAGGTGGTAAAGCGGATTGTGCGTACGGGCGGCGCGGACTTGCTGTCGGATAATCGAGATTTTCACACGCTCGTGACCGATGGTGTCAACGTAGAATATCGCCACAGCGATGGCTCGGTGCGTACTGCGCAGGCGCGACTGTTTGATTTTGATACCCCAGAAAACAATGATTTTGTAGCCGTCAATCAGCTAACGGTAATTCAGAACGACATCAACCGCCGGCCCGATGTCGTTCTGTATGTGAACGGCTTGCCACTAGTAGTAATAGAGCTGAAAAACGCGGCTGATAGTGCGGCGAACTTGGGTGCGGCGTTTAATCAAATCCAGACCTACAAACAACAAATTAGCAGCCTATTTCGTTTTAACGAGTTGTGCGTGATTAGTGATGGATTGGATGCGCGCGTGGGTACGGTGACGGCGCCAAGCGAGCGTTTTATGGCGTGGAAAACGATCGATGGTGAGCGCGAGGCCGGCAATGTGCCTGAACTCGAAACGTTGGCACGTGGAGTGTTTGATAAAGCACGACTGCTGGACATCGTACGGAACTTCATCGTATTTGAGCGCGATGGCAAAGACGACGCGAAGTTTATCAAAAAGGTCGCAGCATATCACCAATACTGGGCAGTCAATAAAGCGCTGAGCCGCACCGTCACCGCGTCACGACCAGACGGCGACCACCGCGCTGGTGTAGTGTGGCACACGCAAGGCTCGGGCAAGAGCTTGAGTATGATGTTTTATGCGGGCAAGCTAATTGGTGAGCCGACACTTGGTAACCCAACCATTGTGGTGATTACCGACCGCAACGACCTAGACGGACAGCTGTTTGGTACATTTGCTGCGTGTAAAGAATTGCTGCGTCAAGACCCCGTGCAAGCCGACAGCCGCGCCAATCTGCGCGAGCTATTACAGCGCGAAAGCGGTGGTGTCATCTTCACAACCATCCAAAAGTTCTTCCCCGAAGATGGCGGCGATACGTTCCCAACACTCAGCGAGCGCACTAACATTATCGTGATCGCCGACGAAGCGCATCGCAGCCAATACGGACTTAAAGCGCACATTCGTGAAAGCGACGCGCAGATGGTATATGGCAACGCAAAATACATGCGCGACGCGCTGCCAAATGCCAGCTATATCGGCTTTACAGGTACGCCAATTGAATTTGAAGACAAGAGCACGCCAGCGGTGTTTGGCGACTATATCGACATCTATGACGTGCAACGAGCAGTCGAAGATAAGGCAACGGTGCCGATTTATTATGAAAGCCGTTTGATCGATCTTGGTATGGATACTTCAACCAAGCAGTGGCTCGACCGCGAAGTTGATGAACTGTTGGAAGGCGAGGAAATGACTCGCCAAGACAAGCTGAAAGCTGAGTATGCACAGAAAGAAGCCATTGTTGGCAATAGCCAGCGGCTAAAATTGGTAGCGAAAGATATTATTACTCACTTTGAAGATCGTTTGAGCGCCATCGAAGGCAAGGGCATGGTGGTGACAATGAGTCGCGGCATTGCGGCGGATTTGTACGAGCAGATTGTAGCGTTGCGACCAGATTGGCACAGTGATTCGGACGATGAAGGCGCGATTAAAGTAATTATCACCGGCAGTGCGTCTGACGAGCAAAAGCTTCAACAACATATTCGCAGCAAAGACCGCATCAAAAAGATCGAAAAGCGCATCAAAGATCCGAAATCTGACCTAAAGCTGGTGATTGTGTGTGATATGTGGCTGACTGGCTTTGACGTGCCGAGTATGCACACGATGTATCTCGATAAGCCACTGAAAGGCCATAACCTCATGCAAGCGATTGCGCGCGTCAACCGTGTATACCCCGGCAAAGAGGGCGGCTTGGTCGTGGACTACTTAGGTGTGGCAGCAGCCTTGCGTGATGCGCTCGAAACCTACACTCGAAGCGGCGGCGAAGGTACGCCAACGCTGGACATCAACGAAGCAGTCGCCGAAATGAAGCGTCGCTACGAAATTGTGCGCGATCTGTTTCACGGCTTTGACTACATGCGTTATTTTACCGCTGATACGCGCCAGCAATTGCAGATTATTCTAGATGCGCAGGAGCATATTCTTTCTACTGAAAATGGTGAGAAGCGACTGAAGCAGCATGTCGTTGAGCTCGGTAAAGCATTTGCCCTAGCAATGCCACACCCGAGTGCGCTGGCGCTTCGCGAACAAGTCGCATTCTTTCAAGCAATTAAAGCGCGGCTGGATAAAATCAGCGATATGATTCAGGGTGGTCCGACGGATGCTGAATACCGCATGGCATTGAAACAAATCGTTGATAAAGCCATTGCACCGGTAGGTGTTGTGGATGTGTTTGCGGCAGCCGGGCTCGACAAGCCGAATCTTTCCATACTGTCGGATGAGTTTTTGGCAGAAGTTCGTGGTATGGAACGTAAAAATCTAGCAGTCGAAGCATTGCAGAAATTACTCAAAGACGAAGTACGGGTGCGATTTAGCCGCAACGTCGTAAAGAGCGATGAATTTTCAGCCATGCTCGAAGCTGCACTGACGAGCTACCGCAACGGTACTATCGAGGCAGCACAGGTGATCGAAGAGCTTATTGCTATTGCAGGCAAACTCCGCGCCGAAGATGACCGCCCCGAACTAAAGGGACTTAGCGAAGACGAAGCGCTGTTTTACGATGCGCTCATCGCCAATGGCAGCGCTACGGAAGTTATGAAAGACGACCAGCTCCGTGACTTAGCTCGCTTACTTGTGCAGCAAGTGCGCAACGACGCAGGAATCGACTGGCAAGTTCGCGATAACGTTCAGGCCAAATTACGCGTGAACGTCAGAAAGACCCTTAACAAATACGGCTACCCGCCAGACCAACAAGCTCTCGCGACGCAGCTTGTGTTGGAGCAGGCGAAAGCATATGGTGATGAGTGGAGTAAAAAAGAAGCGTATAGAGCCGGTGGCGGCGCAAGCTTACTAGACTAAATCAAACATCAGCCCTAGAGGTATATAGAATGAATAAAATCGGCACGACAAAACTCTGGATAGGTGAGCTTAACCTCCCAAAGGACCACTACGATGCGCCGCAGCTCCAGCGTGAAATCAATCAGTATGTCACCGAAACACGACGGACGGTCACAGGTGCTTTTTTAGCAAAAAGCGCAACACTTTTACTGCTGCATTGGCCCGAAACACGAGAGGGCTATCGCGAGCAAACGCTCGATGACTGCGACTTGATGCAAAATAAACTCGCCGCCAGGCTGCACGCGAACAATCAGAAATACTCGCTCAGCCAGGATGAAATCATGTGTATGATGGGGCTAAAGATTGGCGGCTACGATGATGGGCGAATCGCCGCAATCGACGAAATTGCGGAGTTCCAGGATCAACTGACAATGGAACCTGCGCACATGGTCTCGGCACGCGCCAAGCACGATGGTAGCATCGAAAGTTACGGCGAGCCAACTGCTCTCCTGCGAGGAAAGACCGATACCGAAGAAGCGGTTCACACCATTGGCGATCAGCTTGAGCAGTACCATTATGGCATTCACCGCGGCAGCGGAGCAACAGATTTCTACGAAACCCGCTGGGCGCAAAAATAGCCACTCATAGCATACTCATATCAGTCCACTTGTTCACCGAAAAGAACATTCTATAAACGTGTGATTATAGATACGGTCAAAGTCTCTTGTATATATTATCTTCGGACATCAATATTCTAAAGTGATATTCACTTTAAAATATATTAATATTCACTTGACTTAGGAAAGTCATAGCTGTATTATAGGGCTATAAAAGGAGATATTATGACGCAAATAACCATTTCAATCGACCATGACTTAGAGCAAAAATTACGAAAGTTCGCGAAGGATAATAATTATAAAACCTTGAGTGCACTGGTAACAGACGCTATTCGAGACAAAATCGATAACAGCCGACCTGATTACTGGCAACGGGTTAGTATGGTTATGCAACTAGAAAACAGACAGCTCCTAGAGACACTTGTAGGTGATAAGCTGCGCATCAATAGGGCAATCTGGAATACAGAGGAAACGCAAGATGCACTCATGTATGGATATTCAATGGATTACCGATTTCTTTTAGGTCGCATTGATCGGGACGAACTGACAGACGAAGAAGCCCGCTCCGTACACGATATCTTGGCTACTTTTCGTGATCTCAAATGGTCTGCGAAACAGATAGGTGACAAAAAACTTATCGAAAGAACACAGTTCCTGGGCTTCGATGCAAATAACGATCATAAAAGATTTGGCTATGCAAACTTCCTTGTTAGAAATGGAAAATGGTCAGAATTCGGAATAAACAACGAAGTGCCTAATTCTCATGGGGAACAGGGTAATTACGAGAAGTTAGTCATGCGTCACAGAGAAATCCGAAATCAAAAGCCAGAAGGTTCGTATCAACAGGTACTATTATCGCGTACCGATATCGATTACATCCTTGATGGCGTGTCTTAATTTACCCGCGGTACACAAAAGATCATTTAAAATACGGTGGATATAAGGTGCAATCACGAGAGAAGTCGAGATAAAAGTACGCCCGAAAGACAGAGCTCAAGCGCTGCAGCAAAGGGATATTCACGAACATGAATGCTGTGAAAATTCATTCATGATAAATTGAATAATCATACTGTAAAAAGCTCCAAAAGGACGCAGTGTCGGAAGATTATTTCTTAGCAAACGGCAGCTTATCCTTTGCCGCCTCAACATCATTCATATCAGTTTTGCCGTCTTGGTTGACATCTAAGTCGGCAATGTCGAGCTTGCCGTCTTTATTTGAATCAAGCTCTCCGGTGGCGATGTCTTTGAGGTCGTTTGCGTCCAGTTTCCCATCCTTTAATATATCGAGCGGTGAGTTCTTGCCTTTGCTACTACCAAGCAGACCAGTGAGTGTGTCTAATAATCCCATAATTCCTCCTTCTGATATATTTAAGTGTACGCCTTTTGTATGGTATATTAAAGCCACTAGTTAAGTGAGGTGAAGAGTATGGCAGAAGCGAAGAAGCAACCGAGCGAAGAAGAGAAAATTGCAATTGAACGCGAGAAAAATGCCAAAGGTGGGTTTTTCTTAACGGCGGCAGTATATATGCTGTCACGCTTTCCACTGACAAAAAATCGTTACCAAAACTGGACTAAAGGTCGTCGTATATTAGTGGGATTCCTTTTGTGGTTGATTGTGCTCCCAATTATCCCAATTGTGGCGATTTTGGTCTGGTACCTGAATGATCCAGAAGGCTTCAAGAAGTCACCGTGGGCAAAAGCATTGATCGCTGTAGCGATTGCGTGGGCCGGCTATGCCGGGCTAGTGATTACTGAGCCATCGCAAGCTGATGTGAACGGTAAATACTCACCAATCCAGACAGTTGCCAATGGCGAAACGAAAGTCGTCAACAATAGCCCAGCAGCGATTGCCAGCGACGAGGCAAAAAAGAAGGTTGCTGACAAAACAGAAAGTGTAGCAACGAACGGCCGTAGCTTTGGAAATTGTACTGCCGCGTTTGAAGCAGGAGTGTTCAATATTCGCCGGAGCGATCCGAGCTACCAAAACAAGCTCGACCGCGACAATGACGGCATTGCCTGCGAGCGCTAAAAAGTAAAGCGCCCACACCAGATATCTGGTGTGGGCAGGTAGGTTTGTCGTCGTACCCAGACGCGTTGATCTAGCGCCGGCGAACACAGTCGCGACACTGGTGGTGATTGCCGATGTCGCACTGGACGCAGCTTTCGGGACATGAGCAGGGCAAGTCATCTTCGCCTGACCGATCCTCAGACTGCGCGTCGCTATTCTTCGCCATATCACTACCTTCCAATCGATGGATAGAGCAAGATATATTATACCATATAATTGCCGACTATTGGTCTTTGCTTTTCTGGCGAATCCATCGAAGTACCCGAGTTGGGAGCTTGACAGGCAGATCAACCAAATTAGCCAGTGCAGAGGCTGGCGCTACATCTTCGAGTACGTCGAGTAGCTTGCTTGGCTTGGCAACCGTATGGCGAGCTGCGGTATCACCTTGACCAACTTTAATAGTTATAGCATTCGGATTGTCGCGGAGCTCGCGGAACATATCTTCGTCGGTGTAATCGTCGCCGGCGCAGAGGATAAAATCGGCAGGATACTGGCGTAGGAGTTCGCGCACAACGTTGCCTTTGGTAACAGACCGGGGCTTGACCTCAACAATGGCGCGGCCTTCGTGAATGGCAATATCTTCGCCGTCGAGCAGTTCAGTTAGTTCACGCTTAAGATCGCTGGCACGTTTGAAAGCAATATCCGGCTCAACATTGACATAGTGCCACACAAGCGCATGATCTTTTTCCTCGATTTCGGCACCTTCGGTACGATCGACATATTTTTGCATGACGGCGCGGATACGCTTTTTATCCTTTTTGAAATTGGTATCAATTTGCTGCCATTTCTTGCCATAGCGTTTCCAGGCACCGTGTTCGGCTGCGAGCACCAGAGGTAAACCAACAAACCAGCTGGCAAGTGCGCGTTTGGTGCGGCCACTGACGATCGCGACCGTCGTATTTGGCTGGTCGGAGAGCACTTTTAGCGTCCGCCAAATCCGGAGCGTCGGCGCCGCTGCAAGTGGCGATGGAGTTTTGACAAAATTACGCAGCGTGCCATCATAATCGAGAATAATCAGCCGATGAGAAGCGGTTTTGGCACGTGTAACAATACGCTGGCGTTGCGTCAACGACAATTGTCGACGTGATGCGCCAGCCTGCTGCGACGCCGCTTCGAGGTCGCGCATAAACTCTTGCCCCCATTGCTGCACGGTCGCCTCACTCAGACGTACTTGCATGGCCGCCAGTCGCTCTTTTTGTTGGCGGACAGGCATAGTCAGCGCCTGACCAAGCGCATCAACGACCGACTGAGCATTGTTAGGGTTGATACTAATTGCTTCGGGCAGTTCGTCGATCGCACCCGCCATTTCACTTAAGATCAACACACCACCGCGACGCTTTTTGCTGGCAACATATTCTTTGGCGACAAGATTCATACCGTCACGAATTGGCGTTACCAGCATAACGTCAGCCAGGGCATAAAGCGCCACGATCTCGCTGAACGGACGATTCTGGAATTGATACGAAATCGGGGCCCAGTCAACCGTGCCATACGTGCCGTTGATACGACTCACGGTCTTTTCGATTTCGTCGCGCAGGTGCTGATACGCTTCGACGCCAGTACGTGACGGTACGGCAATCATCAGAAGCTTGACCTTACCGCGATATTTTGGCTGCTGTTCAAGCAGCAAGCGAAACGCTTCAAGCCGTTCGGGGATGCCCTTGGAATAGTCAAGCCGATCGACGGAGAGAATCAGTTTTTGTGTCTCGTACGATGCTTGTAATTGTTTCAGCGCATCTTTCGTCTCTTTTGTATCAAGCTGGGCGCGGAACTTAGCGTAGTCAACGCCAATAGGGTAGGCGGATACCTTGACGGTACGCTGTCGATATTCGATTACACCACCTGACGATGAAACGCCAAGCAGGCGGCGGCAGCTATCCAAAAAATGGTCAGCGTAGTCATAAATATGAAACCCAACGACATCAGCACCAAGCAAGCCTTCAAGCAATTCTTTCCGCTGCGGAAGCAGGCGATAAATCTCGAAACTCGGAAAAGGAATGTGCAAGAAAAACCCGATGGTCGCAGCCGGTACTTGCTCGCGCACCATGTGTGGTAGCAACATAAAATGATAGTCCTGAATCCAAATGCGGCCGTCGTCAGCCGAAACCTGCGCAACTATTTCGGCAAATTTTTCATTGACACACTGATACGCCTGCCAATACGTTTCGGCATACTGGGCGACATTCTGAAAATAGTGGAACAGCGGCCATAGTGTGTCATTCGCGTAGCCCTCATAAAAAAGTTCGACGTCTTCGGCTGTCAAAAATACCGGTACGCAGCCTTGTTTGTGCAGCTCATCGGTAATCTCCGTGCGTTCATCTGCAGTGAGCGTTTCAGCATCGATACCAGGCCAGCCAACCCAGATTTTATTGTCGGCCTCAAGCGAACTCATGGCAGTCGCCAAGCCACCACTACTCGCGTCGTATACTAATCTGCTATTGTCGTCGCGCCGTACGCTGACCGGTAGTCGATTCGACACAATAACGGTCGAAGCTTTGTTTGTCATATCTCTAGTATATCGCTTACTGCACATCGAGTAAAATATCGTACTTGTCAAAAGCGCCCCGGTGGGGCAGGACTCCAAAAGGAATCCCACCCACACCGATGGCGCTTACCCCGTTTCGCAGAAGTAACAGTCCGTGCCTGCTCGACACAAAACCAAGTGGCAATCCGGACATACCACGTCGCGACAATCGAGTTCATCTGTTAGCCGTAGCGGTCGGCCTGTATGAGGCGGACGGCCCAGATGTGTCAGATCCTTTTCGTCGAAAAGATCCTCGACCGCCAGATCGAACACGTCTGCCAGCGCCTGAGCGACGCCAACGTGGGTTTTGTGCAGGCTATCGCCCTGTTCGATGCGATAGATTGCCCCAGGCGAAATGTCCGAAAGTTCGGACAGATCCCTGATTGTCAGACCATTCTCGTGACGAACGGCACCCAATCGTAACAATGATACTCCTCTACTAGGTGGCGGTGCTCAATAGTGAAACACCAAATGTATGTTATAGCAATAAATAATATAAATGTCAATTAACTTCGCATTCACACATGTACTGTAATTATCAGCTCTTACTAAGTCTTTACAGAACCGTGTAAAGCGCGTATAACTGTCTATACATTACGTAATCCGAGACAGCTATGAGAAAAGATGGATACACAGTCGTCGGCTCAATATGCAAGCCAAATGAATCGCAAATATCACTTGATGAAGCGGAAGAGCTGCGTACGACACTCGTCAAAGACTTTTTCGGCCACGTTCCCACAACCATCCCAAAAGAAACAGATCACGGCCTCGTGACGCGTGCAATGCATGGTGCATACGGTCTTGATTCGTACGATACCGCACCAACCATGCTCACTGGTGCATCTCTCCATATTGTTACTCCGCACACGTGGCGGATGCTGATTTCACAAGCAAAACTTCGCCGCACTTACTGGAACCAAGCTCAGCAGCGTGTCGCGACCTATCTGCAGATCAATGTCGAAGATGACCATGTCACCGAAGCAGTGCGCCGTGTCAGAATTATCCGTGGGGTTGGCTCTACTGCAACAACCGACAGCATGAGTAAGCATGATCGATTTATGTATAACCGACCGATGCAGCGACGCACATTCGAACATCCCATGACAAGCATCGACTGCTACCGAGCAGCGCATATGCTGCGCCGACCACTCCACATGTAACCTCGTAGTACAGAGTATAGTACAATAGAGATAGCAAACGAAAGGAGTTCCTATCAATCTTGATCTTGTCAAAAAACTGGCGCTGGTTATCTTCGGCGCCGCCATTACTGCGGCCGGTCTACAATTCTTCTTATTGCCAAACCACTTACTCGATGGTGGCGTCACCGGCCTCTCTATCATCGCCGCACAATTGACAGGACTCCCACTTGGCGTCTTTTTGGCAGTGCTGAATATTCCATTCGTGATTCTTGGTTTCAAAAAATTCGGCCGTGAATTTGCACTGCTCTCAACCATTGGTATTATCACGCTGGCAGCACTTACCTTCGTCCATGTCGACCATGGACTCATTGATACACCCATTTTGGCAGCGGTATTCGGCGGTGTCGTTGTCGGCCTTGGCGTCGGTGTCGTCATTCGCTATGGCGGGATTATTGATGGCGCCGACACGATCGCCGTCTTGATCGATCGGCGAACGGTATTTTCGGTGAGTGAAGCCATTATGGCCATTAACGGCATTATTATTTCACTTTCGGGGTTTGTGTTCGGCTGGGAAAACGCGTTGTATTCGATGATCGCGTACTTCATTGCACATAAAGCCATTGATGTCACCGTCGAAGGTCTCAACGAGGACCGCTGCATGTGGGTCGTCAGCAAGCGGATTCATGACGTGGGTCACGTGGTAAACGAGCTGACCGACGAACCGGTAACGTATGTCAAAGAGTCTGATCCGCACAACGCCGATGCACCGCATGGCGTACTATTGGCCGTTATTTTGCGCTTTGACGAACAAAAGCTCAAAGCAGCTATCCGCGCAGAGGATCCACATGCCTACGTGGTTATTACCAGCGCACATGAAGTAGTGAATCGAGTGTCAGAAGGCTCAATTGCCCAGCAAAAACTCTCGCATCATGATGAGGCACCTATCCTTACAAGCTCGTGAAAAGAAATTCACTGCATATCGCGGCTGAACCATCTATACTAATAATGGAGAAGGCAAGTACTATGAAGAAGATTAAAGTTTCCATCCAAGACGAACACACTCTGATATTGCAAGAAGACGCAGCCAAAGGCGACAGTATTGATCTTAAAACAATTCATGAAACTGACATTGATGCATCAACTATTCAAAGTGTCGTTAATTCGATTAAACGAGATGCTTTTGAAACAGAACTCGCGAAAGCACGAGCCGCGATTGAGCGCGAGAAAGCACTCGAAGCACAGCTTGGGGAGCAGAAACTTCTTGAACGCATCGCTGCGCTCGAAAAAGAGAAGACTGCCGCCACGCAACTTGCCGAAGCGACAACGCGCAATCTGACACAAGCTGATCTTGCGGCACGTGATGCAGAAATCGCTGAACTGCGAGCGCAACTCCATGCAACAGCCACCGAGAAGCAGCTTGCCGTGAGCGAGGCGACTAGCAAAATAGAAAAAGAGCGTGATCAACTGGCAAGTGATATTCGTGTCAAAGAAAACGAAAAGCAGCTACTCGAATCGACACTAAAAGAAAAGTACGAAACACAACTGCGAGACAGAGAAGATACGATTGAACGCTTAAAAGATATGAAAGCGAAATTGTCGGTCAAGTTGGTAGGTGAAAATTTAGAACAACACTGCCAGAATGAATTTAATTCTGTACGAGCAGGGCAGTTTCCGTATGCCTATTTCGAAAAAGATAACGAAGCCGTCAAAGCTATTGGCGAAGAAAAGGGCACTAAAGGTGACTTCGTCTACCGAGATTACGACACTACGGGCGGGACTGAAATTATCAGCATCATGTTTGAGATGAAAGACGAGCAAGATGTCTCATCAAATAAACGTACTGTCGAAAGCCACCTTGATAAACTCGACAAAGACCGCAAAAAGAAAAACCTTGAATACGCAGTACTCGTGACGTTGCTCGAGGCCGATAATGAACTCTACAACCGCGGTATTGTCGATGTATCTTACAAGTATGACAAGATGTTTGTCATCCGACCCCAATTCTTTCTCCCACTCATTTCGCTCCTCAAAAGCGCCAATACAAAGTCGCTTGAAGCTAAACGAGAGCTCCTCGCCTTGCAAACACAGAATATTGATATCACCAATTTTGAAGAAAGTATGGAAGATTTCAAGCAGGCATTTGGACGCAACTACGAGCTGGCTGGCCGCAAATTTAGCGAAGCCATAGACGGTATCGATAAAACTATCAAGCAGCTGGAAAAAACCAAGCAAGCACTGTTATCGAGCGAAAATAATTTGCGCCTTGCCAATGACAAAGCACAAGACCTAACAATCAAAAAACTGACACGAGGCAACCCAACCATGGCAGCAAAATTTGCCGATCTTACTGACGAGTCCACTTAACTTAAACGATTGGTGTTTCGTCGTCGGATGTGTGGCGCACCTTGGTGCCGTGTAGCGGCATCTTTGGTAGCCGCAATACAAATCGCGCCAAACGATGATGAGCTTGGGGTGTAATTTGCCAACGCATGAGGTTTTGGAAAGGTGATTCGTTGCGCGCAGCCGTGAGCTTTTGGCGTAGCGGACGTGCCAACATACTGCCAAATGTCGCGCCAATTGCAATCGCAAGACCAGTCGTGCCGACCGTAAATAGTGTACCCAGCGCTTTAAAAAAGAGTGGATCACCAGGCGGATAATTAATCAGTTGCATCAGGCCGTTATAGAGCATCAGCCCCGGCACCAGCGGAATAATACCAGCTGCGATAACCCCTACCGATGGCGTATTCCACAAACGAGAGGTGAGGGCAGCCGTGAGACCTACAAACGCCGCCGCAATACCACTGGCTGGCACAATTGAAATCCCCAGCCAATTGACCGATGAATACATGATATAGAGCCCGATACCACCAATCGCTCCGATCCACGGAATCGCCTTGAACGATGTCTGGGTTGAAATCGTATAGCCAATCGTAGCCGTAACCGCACCCGCAACCTGAAACCACACCGTATTAAGCGTCAACGGGTCTGGCGAAACTGCGATACCAATCCCGCTTTTGCGACCGATATACAACCCCAACATGATACCCACTACAATCGCCACTGTCTGCAGCATCGCCTTGGCAAGCCGAGCGCTGGCGGTAATATAGTACTCCTCAATCGCGTCTTGAATCGCCCCAACGACAGCCAGTCCCGCCACCAACATAATAATACCGCCCACCACAATCAGCGTTGGATTCATACCTTCAAAAAACGCCACGTTGTGATGCGCGAGTTGGTTCAGCACTATCGCAACCACCGTCACAAAAGTAGCGGCGGCAATATTACGGAAAAAAGGTGCGAAGGAGCGTTTGCCTAAAACATATAGCAAACGATCAACCACGATACCGATAATAAACGTGGTCAGAATCACACGCCATGACGAGGTAAACATCAACGACACACCCGCAACCAACACTCCGTTACCCATCATCACCAACCACCATGGGAACCGCCGTGGTTTTTCTAAAATAGCATCAAGCCGCTCTTCGGCCGCATCGAGTGTCACTTTACCTTTGCGAATATCACTTACTAGCGTCTGAATCGACTGGACGGTCATGTAATTCACATCGCGCAGCGCCACAGGCCGAATCAATGTTAACGGCTCTTTTTCGATACCGCGGAGTTGCGACACCATCAAAAGATTCGCCATAATATCAACGTGCACAGGTCGCGCGCAGTACGTTTCGGTAATATCCAGTGCCCGTGACACAACACTATTCGCCGACACGCCCATCGAAAGCATCTGGTCGGCAACGGTCATCGTCAAGCGCAGCGCCCGCATGTTGGGCGTCAACGTCTCGCCAATTTTTTCGATTTCGGCGGTAATCAATTCATCACTGTTTGTATTTGGCGAACGGCGCCATGGCCATAATCTCATATCAACCCTCTTCTTACTCATCCAGTATATCAGACGTGCGCATATCACTGTATAATACTGATATGAAGTTGAAATATTTTTTTACCACTCTATTAAAACGTAAAAAATCACCCCTTAAACACCATATTATACTTGCTGCAGCTACTCTTGGCGGCGTCGCAATCTTACAGTTGGTATTCGCAGCCGTCTATCTTGGCGCATTTCACTCGCCAGCAGCACACAACCTTCCCGTGGCTATCGTTGGTGATGAATCACTCGAACCGCTTGCTGAGTCATTCGAACAGAAAAGCAATCATGCCTACAAAACAACCCTCGTTGCAACCCGTGACGAAGCAGAGAAGCAACTCAAAACACAACAAATCTTCGCCATCTATCATCCATCCGTACCACAAGGCACCGTGATCATCGCCTCGGCTAACGGCAAATCACTAGCACAGCCACTCACCACATCACTCACGCAGCTTGATGCGTCATATCAACAGCAAGCACGTCAAGCAGCCGCTGCGCAGCAAAACCAAACGGTAGCCAATGCACCAATTACCGAACCGACTATTGCTGACATAGCCCCACTCCCTGATAGTGATAAAAATGGCGTATCATTATTCTACATTGCCTTTTCGGCCGTTTTTGGTGGGTATCTTGCAGCTGTTGCTGTGAACCTTGTGCGCGGCAAACGAGCGTTTTCTCGACGACTGGCTGTCATACGCATTGCTGGATTCGCGCTTTTTTCGATCATTACCAGCATTGGTGTAGCAATCATTGCCACACAAAGTACCAGTGCCGTTTCGAGCGATCATTTCTGGACAGTTGTTGGCGTCGCATCGCTGACAACCTTTGGCGTCAGCCTGGTTGCAAGCTCGCTCGTATCACTCCTTGGCGTCCTGGGTACCGCGCTTGTCATCGTACTGTTTGTTATCTTCGGTACACCTGCATCGGGCGGGCCACTGCCGCTACCACTTACAGGCGCGGGACCATGGCACCTGCTCGCACCATTCCTTCCGACAGGCGCGGGGTTTGATAGCCTTCGTCAAGCCATCTACTTTGATGGTATCGATGTCATGAAGCATCTCTGGGTACTTATTGGATACGTCATTATTGGTACAGGTGTTCTTTTGACATACGGCGCACGCCGATCAAGTGTCAGTACATTTGAAGACGATATCGCAACCGAATACGCACAAAAATAGGGCATGTCGAAGCCCCGCGTTATGCGAGGCTTCGACCGAGTTAGACGGGAGCACTCACGCGCGGGGCGAGCTCGGATGGATAGTGATTGACCGAGTTGTCAGACGACGCCCGTCGTACGTCGTCTCGTGCTGGTCGTTTGGTCGTATCGACAGTGAGTCGTGCTCGGGCACTTCGTCGATATATGACTCGAGCTCCAAACGATGTTCATCACACTGCGACAAAAACGACAGGAATTTGTCAGGACTCAGCACATACTTACGTATAGGTCTGCCAATCTTGCGTATAAAACCGCGACGGCGCGCGACTTCCATGATACCTTCACTGTCAGTTATTTTGACTTTTGCCGGCACCTTGCGCAGACTCACGACCGCACTATGTAGTGCAAACGAACGTTTGCCAGGCTGTAGCACGGTGCCACGGTGGCGCATCACCATGTCGTGCAACGCACCATCAAGCACGCGGATAGAATCTTCCAGCGGTGCAAGTTCAGCTGCCTGACGCTCGGCCAGTTGCCGACGTTCACTTTCGTGCTGCGCCTTAATTGTTTCGCGCCGCACCTCCAAACGCAACCGTTTGCTTGCTTGTGTATCCAGCTCTGCAATGATCTCATTGCTGTCGACCGACACGTCAACCACCTCCATGAATTTTGAATGAGCTATTCTAATTATATAATATAGACATACAAAAACAATTACTACTTCACTTTTTCACATAATAGGCGTATACTACCTGCATTATGAACCGGCCACCCGAAATACGTGCATCACTCATACGATCACCAGAAGAATACACTGTCGAGCACATAGCACAATATGCCAATGAGCTTCTGCGGAAGTTTGGCAGCACAAAAGATGGAGACTTTCGACTTCCGTGGCGATCTCATCTTGGTGATTTCACGCTGTTATGTAAAAGCATGGATGAAGAATATCCACAATACCAGCTTGACGTTCAAGACGATTCCAAAATAAATATGCGAGATGTCTATATATTTCTTCCCACGTATGCGCATGTTTCTCACCGCGATGAGAATGACAATGTCATCGCAACTGACACACCTACTGAAGATGACTTGGCTGTCATGGCGTACTTGCGAAGCAACCCGTATCTCAAGGAGCCACTTGGTAATCGTAAAACTAGCCGCATGTATCGAGCAACTATGGCACACCTTGCAATCGACAACATTCACCAAGCGGGTCTGATTAGCATTGCCGAGCTTGCTACCGAGCGCCAGACATCAATCTACCTATCAAAACTTGCATATGCACAGCAAGAAGCATTTGATACTGGCATCGACATAGATGGCTGCACGTACTTCTTCACTCCAAAACAGGCTGATATCGCACAAGCCCTCAGTGAACAGATACTAACACACCGTCATAATCAGCGAGCTCTCCCTCCAGCCTCTCATGGAGATGATCCTATGCAAATTTAACTTTTGCGTACACTAAGCCCAATACCGCCAAATTTATCACAGACAAAAGTAGGGACTTCGGGTGTACTGAGCGAAGTCTCATAGCGATACCCAAGTTCCGAGAATTCTTTCAGTGCCGTAACGTTTTCAACCCGCTGTGTAATCATCCAATGGGCAAACGCGCCACGCGCGATTTTGGCATGAACAGTGACGAAGATCGGCTCGCCTGACACCGTATGGCGCGTCAAAAATCGCGGGGCTATGACAGGTAGGGAAGTATACGGCAACAGCGCCTTTGTATACTCGACAGCCGAAAGATTTACTAGTGTCGTCGTTTCTGGCGATACCGCACCGGTAATCGCATCATTCCAAAAGCGATACAAATTACCATACTGATCATCTGGCAAACAATAGCCCATCTCCAACCGATAGGGCAGAATACTATCTAACGCACGCAAACCACCGTAGAGCCCCGACAAAATCACTAAGTGCTCGTTTGCATAGCGTCGATCATCCTCTGTGAGTGTCGCCACTTGGAGGCCACTATAAATA
>JASLDG010000051.1 GCA_030146045.1 Candidatus Saccharimonadales bacterium
GTTCCTGGTACACCACGACGCCGTAGGTCGGGCTGAGCACTGGTTCCAGCAACGGATGCGGGTACTTCACCTCGGCGCGCCCGTGCTTGCGCTCGATGAAGTCGGGGATCAGGTCCATCGGGCCCGGGCGGTACAGCGACACCAGTGCGATCAGGTCGTCGAAGCGGTCGGGCAGGGCGCGCTTCAGCAGTTCGCGCATGCCGCGCGATTCGAACTGGAACACCGCGACGGTATCGCCGCGCGCGAACAGCTCGTAGGTTTTGGCGTCGTCGAGCGGAAGCTTGGTGATGTCGAGCGGTTCCGTCATCCCGAGCGTGGCGGTGGGGGCGCTGTTGGCAGTGGATGAAGCAGGTCCCTCGCCGTGCTCGGAATGACGGGCAGCATGGCGGCGATTCACCGCCTTCACCGCCCAGTCGACGATGGTCAGCGTGCGCAGGCCGAGGAAGTCGAACTTGACCAGGCCGACCGCCTCGACGTCGTCCTTGTCGAACTGCGTCACCGGGTTGCGGCCTTCGCCACCGCCGGCGTGTTCCGCGAACAGCGGGCAGAAGTCGGACAGCGGCGACGGCGCGATCACCACGCCACCGGCATGCTTGCCGGCGTTGCGCGGCAGGTCCTCGAGCTTGAGCGCGAGATCGATCAGGTCGCGGACGTCGTCCTCGCTTTCGTAGCGCGCGATCAGTTCGTCGCTGCGCCAGGCGTCGTCCTTGCGCGCTTTCTCCGTGCGGCCGAGCGCATCCTCCAGCCCCACGCCCAGCGTCATCGGGATGAGTTTCGCGACGCCGTCGACGAAGCCGTAGGGAAAGCCGAGCACGCGCCCGGTGTCGCGCACCACCGCCTTGGCCGCCATGGTGCCGTAGGTGATGATCTGGCTGACGCGGTCGCGGCCGTACTTGGCGGCGACGTAGTCGATCACCTCGTCGCGGCGGTCCATGCAGAAGTCGATGTCGAAGTCGGGCATCGACACGCGTTCCGGGTTGAGGAAGCGCTCGAACAGCAGATCGTAGGGAATCGGGTCGAGGTCGGTGATGCCGAGCGACCACGCCACCAGCGAGCCGGCGCCGGAACCGCGACCGGGACCGACCGGAATGCCGTGGTCTTTGGCCCAGTTGATGAAGTCGGCCACGATCAGGAAGTAGCCGGGGAAGCCCATCTTGATGATGACGTCGAGCTCGCGGTCGAGGCGCTCGCGATAGCTCGCCGGCGTGTGGCCTTCGGCGGGCTGCTGTTGCTCCAGCCGCGCGCGCAGGCCCGCATGCGCCTGGCCGCGGATCCAGCTGTCCAGCGTTTCGTCGGACGGCACCGGGAACGCCGGCAGGTAATAGGTGCCGAGGCGCAACTCGAGGTTGCAGCATTCGGCGATCGCGAAGGCGTTGTCGATCGCGTCGGGAACGTCGGCGAACAATTCCGCCATCGCCTCGCCGGATTTCAGCGATTGTTCCGGCGCATACGGGCGCGGGCGCTTGGGATCGTCGAGCACGCGGCCGGTGGCGATGCAGACGCGCGCTTCATGGGCGTCGAAATCTTCGGCGTCGAGGAAGCGCACGTCGTTGCTGGCGACGACGGGGATCGAATGCCGGCCCGACAGGTGCAGCGCGTAGGCGTTGAAGGCGTCCTCGTGCGGGCGGCGCGTGCGCGTCAGCGCGAGGTTCAGGCGATCACCGAACAAGCGTTTCAGGCGTTCGACTTCCAGCTGCGCGTGTTCGTCGCGACCGCCCAGCAAGGCGGCGCCGATCGAGGAATCGCGTCCCGCCAGCGCGAACAGGCCGGCGAGGTTTTCGTCGTCCAGCCAGGCGCTGTCGATGCCGACGCCGTCCTGGCGATGGCCGTGCATCCATGCGCGCGTGAGCAGGCGCGACAGCGCGAGATAGCCGTCATGGTCGCGGCAGAGCAGGGTGAGCTGGCTGCTGGCGCCCTCGGGATCGACCACGGTGAGGTCGGCGCCGGCGATCGGCTTGAGCCCCGCGGCCTCGGCCAGCTTGTAGAACTTGACCAGCGCGAACAGGTTGTTGCGGTCGGTGACCGCCACCGCCGGCAGGCCCAGCTCCACGCAGCGCTGCACCAGCCCGTCGAGGCGGATGGTGGAGTCGATCAGCGAGTACTCGCTGTGCAGCTGCAGATGGGCGAAACGGGCCGACATGCGCTCCCTGGGGCGCAGGCGCGCCGGTGACAGGACTCAGGGTAGGGTCGCGGCGCGGCCCGGACAAGGCTTGACAGCGGTCGGTCGCGGTCCGCGCGGGCGCGGCGCGTCCCGCCTCAGAGCAGCTGGCCTTGCACGACCAGCGTCTCGCGGACCGGTGCGAAACTGCGGCGATGCTGCGGGCAGGGCCCGTGCTGGCGCAGGGCCGCCAGGTGCCGGGGACTGCCGTAGCCCTTGTGGCCGTCGAAGCCGTACTCCGGGTACTGGCGGTGGAGGTCGGCCATCAGGCGGTCGCGGGTGACCTTGGCGAGGATCGACGCTGCCATGATCGCGCGGCAGCGGGCGTCGCCGCCGATCCAGGCCTCCGCCGGGCAGGGCAGGCCCCTGGGCAGGGCATTGCCGTCGATGCGCGCGACATCGCAGGCGGCGGCCACGGCCTCGACGACGCGGCGCATCCCCGACATGGTCGCCTGGTAGATGTTGATGCGGTCGATCTCCTCGACCTCGACCTGGACCACGCTCCATGCCAGCGCGCGCTCGATGATGCGCGGGTAGAGCGCTTCGCGGCGGCTGGCGCTGAGCTGCTTGGAATCGTCGAGGCCGTTGACCGGGGTGCGCGTGGCCGGGAACACCACCGCCGCCACCACCAGCGGCCCGGCCAGCGGCCCGCGCCCGGCCTCGTCGACCCCGGCGATGCGCAGGCTGGCGTTGCAGTCGGGGGCGAGCACGGCGTTCACGGCGAGGGTGCCTGGGCGTCGCGTTGCAGCAGTCCGGCGATCGC
>JASLDG010000041.1 GCA_030146045.1 Candidatus Saccharimonadales bacterium
ATAGTCGCGATTGAAAGCGTGTCGGCTGCAAACACAATAGAAAGTGCCGCAAAAAAACCAAGGCCGGCTTTTTTAAGCGGCAACGTCGAAAGCGTAAAGCCAAACATAAAAGCCAGGATAGTCGCGAGAAGGATCGTTGCGAGATTACTAAGACCAAATACTGCTGCAATCACCAAACCAGTCACTTCGCCGATTGCACAACCTGCCAGGCAGTGGAGCGTCGCGTTTGCCGCCATCTTATTGAGGCTTTTTCTATCAGTGCCACTATGACCTTCGTGTACTGTGTGGTCATGCGTCTCTGGCATATCTTTTTCTGCGGCTACTAATTTCATATGACACTTCGAACAGGTTCCTGGCGCAGCGCTGGTGATATCTGAATGCATTGGACATACATACTGAGACATATTATCTCTTCCGTTTCAATTTATATACTTTTAATATCTCTTCCGTTGCTTGCTCTTCGTGACCATGCTTAATCTGGTGCACTACATGGGTGCTCAGGTGATTTTCGAGCAGTACATCTTCTACCCCTGACAGCGCTTCTTTAATCGCGGACGCCTGCGTAATAATATCAATACAATAGGTATCCTCATCGACCATTTTTTGTAGCCCGCGCACCTGCCCTTCGATAATCTTTAGTCGCCGAAGCGCCTTTGTTTTCGTCTCTACTTTCATAGTTTTATGATACCCCTAGGGGGTATACATGTCAATCAGAAAATCTCGCCTCCATGAACGAACCATGGGATTTTACATTGCAGAAAAGAGATTCGTAAAACAGCCCGAGAGGAGTTGAAAAAATAATCGCTATCAGGTATACTCGTTTAAGTACGCGGGTTTAGCTCAGTTGTTAGAGCGCTTCCTTGCCATGGAAGAGGCCAGGAGTTAGAGTCTCCTAACCCGCACCATAGAAAAAACCGATCTGTATGATCGGTTTTTTCTATATATAACTGCAGAGCCAAAAATCTTACATTCACCGACACATACTAGACCATACTCCAACTAATCCAGGGATTGTCCTTGAGCTATTAAGCAATAGAAACTCGCGACAAACAAGCCGTGAGAAACAGTGAGCATGGCTAATCAATCTTCGATAGCTTCTACTACATGATAACCATAGTATCGAGTATCTCCGGTCACTTCAGCGACCTCAGCAGGAAAGCGAGTAGAGTCGAACATATTTCGCTCGCCATCAGTAGAGGCATCCACCTCCAATACCCGAAGACTACCTTCGGTAAACTCATCGTATTTCATAGAAAATAAAATATTATCTTGCATATAGTTAAACTCGTAGCGCGTTTTCTCGACCCGAAGTATCGATAGGTCAAGAAGCTCTTCGTATTGCTCTCGAGTCAGTTCTTCTTTCACAGCAGTCCGGCTCCCACCTCTCGTTGTCTTTGTAATCAATAAAGTCTGAACATCACCATTCTCAAACTTTTTATAGGCAAGTTTCTTCTCACTACTTTCACCTGTTTGGAGCCAATCAGTAATGAGAGCAAATGAAGTTGCCCCATTTTCCGTCAAGAAATCAGACGCAAGTCCTGCGACAAGAAACTTTCTCGCGTTATCATCAAGCATTGCTTTTTTCTCTGGATCAGGAAAATTTTCACCTTGCATTCATTTACCTTATGTTAGGCGCCGCCAGTGAGCATATTTTAATTATAATTCCATGGTTATCCTTAGAGCGCATGCGGGTCAAATTCCACCGTCCACTCAATGCCATATTTATCTCTAAACATAGCAAAGTAGGTACCCCACGGACTAGCATCTGCAGGCATTTCAACCGTTCCGTCAACTGAGAGATGGCTGAAAATCCGGTCAGCCTCTTCGCGACTCTCGACATTGATAGCTATTTTCGATCTATTTTCGTTTTCGTTCACTCGGCCCAATACTTCGGGTACGTCATTGGCTATCAACTTGCTTTCACCGATTGGCAAAACAATACGCATGATTTTACGTGCTTCGCTCTCCGCTACGGGAAAATCTGCACTTTCAAGATCTTTAAAACGCACAATATTTTCAAACTCACCGCCAAACACAGATTGATAGAATGTAAACGCCTCTTCGGCATTTCCGTTGAAGTTAATATAGGGATTGATAGTTACCATAGTTATTTCCCTCCTTGGAAATGTGTGTCGAGTTATTTGTTCACAACGCGCGCGATGGTATCGGTCAAGTCAGCCGGTAATACGAAGAGTGTCTTCTGACTTGGCTCGACTGCGATCTTCTCAAGTGTTTGCAAGGTACGGATATTGATACCGCCAGGAATCTTTGTCAGCATAGCTGCAGCGTCTGCAACAGCCTGCGCCGCTGCCTTTTCGCCCTCGGCAGCGATAATAACCGCACGGCGTTCACGCTCAGCTTCCGCCTGCTTGGCCATGGCACGCTTCATGTCTTGTGGCAATTCGATATTCTGAATCTTGACGTTCTCAACATCAATACCCCATTTGTCAGTCTCGCTATCTACAATTTCTTTGATTTTTTGGCTGATTTCTTCGCGTTTGGAAAGCAGCTCATCCATATCAGCATTACCCGTAACATCACGAAGTGCCGCCTGCGCAAACTGGCTCGTCGCATACACATAGTTCGTTGTTTCGAGCACAGCCTTGCCTGCATCGATCACACGGAGATACACGACCGCATCAACGCCAACCGTCACGTTATCCTTTGTAATAATTTCTTGCTTTGGTACGTCAATGGGGGTCGAACGAATATCTACCTTGATAATGCGCTGAAAGATCGGCACCACGACACGAAGACCAGGCTCGCGAATACCTGTAAATCGACCAAGAGTTAATATAACACCACGTTCATACTGGTTAATCACCTTAATGCCGCTCAAGACAAAAATACCAATCACAATGATAAGAAAAATCATAAACTCCATGTTAGCTCCTCCTCAGATTCTATATCTTTATTGTAGCACGACCGAGTGCGTTCTCGATCAATTGCTCAATGAGTTGAGCGTAGGTAAGACCCTCGTGACGCCACAGTTTTGGAAACATACTGAGATTGGTGAATCCGGGCATAGTATTCACCTCATTGATGTAGAGCGAACCATCGTCACCAAGGAAAAAGTCGACGCGTGCTAACCCTCGGCATCCAAGTACTTCGTACACTCGACCAGCAAGTGCCTGTACTCGATGTGTCATTGCACGGTCAAGCTCGGCCGGAATAGCAATAGTCGCTTGATTACTGTTATATTTATCATCGTAGTCATAAAAATCCGCACCAGGCGCAATCTCACCGACCCCGCTTGTATGATGATAGGGTGGCGTGCCAATCACTCCGACTTCCAGTTCGCGGGCTACAATCGCCTGCTCAATTAGTGCAACATCATCGTGCTCGTGTGCCTTACGCAGCGCCTCGATAAACTCCTCTTCACTATAGACCTTACTGACACCAATCGAGCTCCCTGCTCGCGCTGGTTTGACAAAAAGCGGCGACCCAAGTGTCATGCTGAGTTTATGGAATTCGGGTGTGTCATCATCCTTATGATGAAGCTCGTATGGCACAATCTTTATATGATGTGCCCCTAGCACCTCCTTGGTTGCCGTCTTATCCATACATAATGCGCTTGCAAACATATCACACCCGACGATTGGCACGTGCAAAAGCGATGCGAGGCCCTGCACCGTACCATCCTCACCAAGCTGGCCGTGCAGTGCCGGAAAGACAACGTCCGGCTGGACAATCCGTTGGCCAGGAAGTGTCACAAACCCCCGCGTGCCGAGTGCTGGTAGCAATTGTGGTGCGCCGTGGGTATCGATTTCCATCGGTAATGTATCGAGAAGCCACCACTTCCCTTCTCGGTCAATGTACCCCAAGAAAACTTCGTACTGCTCGTCGTCAATTGCCGCAAAAATATTGCGAGCCGAAGCAATCGACACATCATGTTCCGATGATTCACCGCCGAACAGCAGCAGGACGGACGTACGATTCATGTACTCAGTATACCACCAACCAAGAACACGGTATACTAAAGATATGGAAGGTGAACGAATCCCGCTGGCAGAACGCATGCGCCCACAGACACTCAATGACGTCATCGGACAGCGGCAATTGCTTGGTGATGGCGAAATTCTACGGCAAATCGTCGCGCACAAAGAGCCGATCAGCCTGATTTTGTGGGGACCACCGGGGAGCGGTAAAACAACGCTCGCTCGTATCATCGCGCGCGAAGTCGAAGCAGAATTTGTCGAACTCAGTGCCGTCACCAGCGGCAAAAAAGATGTCGAACGCGTCGTCGAGCACGCTCGGCAAAATTGGAACTTGAAGCAGCGGACTATTCTCTTCGTTGATGAAATCCATCGATTCAACAAAGCGCAGCAGGACGCGTTTTTGCCCCACGTCGAGTCAGGACTTATTACACTCATCGGCGCAACGACTGAAAACCCGAGTTTCGAAATTATCACCCCACTTCTCAGCCGCAGTCGCGTGCTTGTATTGCAGCCAATCGCCAAAGACGACATCATCGCAATTTTAAAGCGCGCACTCAAAACACTCGGCCAAGCCACACGCGTCACCCCAAAGGCGCTCGATTACCTCGCGGAATTGTCTGGTGGTGATGCTCGCGTCGCACTTGGTAATCTCGAACTCAGCCTCCGCATGTCTGACAAAAAAGTCACGCCCGACATCGTCAAAATGGCCGCTCAAAAACGCGTGCCTGGGTACGACAAAAAGGGTGACATGCATTACGATGTCATCAGTGCATTTATCAAAAGTATGCGCGGTAGTCATGTAGATGCCACGCTCTATTACCTTGCGCGTATGATTGATGCTGGCGAAGATCCAAAATTCATCGCCAGGCGTATGGTAATTTTCGCCAGTGAAGATATTGGCCTGGCTGGCAATGGTGCACTGGCACTCGCCGTTGCTACCTTTGAAGCAGTTGAACGTGTTGGGCTGCCCGAGGCAAATCACAACCTCTATCACTGCGCGATCGCCCTTGCCCGGAGTCCTAAGTCACGCGAAGTGACTGACCTTATGTACGCCGCCAAAGACCTTGCGCGTAACTACGCCGACTCACCCGTCCCCCTCCATTTACGTAATGCTCCGACTAAGCTGATGAAAAACCTTGACTACAACGAAGGATACGAGTGGAAATCGGGCTTCAAGCACGACAAAGGATTTTTGCCAGATGATGTCGAGCAATACAAAAAGACGATGAATTAGAGCGCGCAAATGACTAATGCTTCATCGGGCCCGAGCGATACTCCCGCCCGCACGTCAACCCGGTGCACACGTTGCTCTACATCAATACTCGACAGTACCGCTTCGCCAATCACAAAATGACTATCAGTCACTTTGACATTTGGTTGTGGATTACGACTAAAATTAACGAGAACGAGTGCTTTGCCGCCCTCGTCATCTTCTCGTGCATAGGCAAGCACCTGATCGTTATCCGTATGTTGACTTACATATTTCCCAGTTCGAAGCGCCGAGAGTTCGCTACTTAAACGAATCACCGCTTTGTAAAGCGAAAGTGATGATTTGTGATAGGTCTCCTGGCGAACGACTGCCTTATGTTCATCCACGCTATTTGTCGGCAGCCACAATACTGCTGGATCAGCTCGAGAAAACCCAACATTCGGAAGAGTATCGTCCCATGGAATTGGTGTACGCTCAGGATCGCGAAATCCATTAGGGTCCTGTTTGCGCTCATCAGGAATATCCGCGTCGGCCAAGCCAAGCTCTTCGCCGTTATAAATAAATCGCATACCCGGTAGACACAGTGTTAACACAGCTGCGGCTCGTGCGCCATGCTCTCCAAGGCGAGTCGCAAGGCGTGACTTGTCATGGTTACCGTTCACCTGATTACCAATCGCCTGCCGTTGCAGACGCTCATAGTAAT
>JASLDG010000023.1 GCA_030146045.1 Candidatus Saccharimonadales bacterium
AGACGGCCGACTCAGGCTACTTGACGCGACGTTTGGTTGACGTTAGTCAGGATGTCTTCATCGTTGAGGATGAAGTGGGTGACGATGATGGCTACGCGATTTACCGCTCAGAAACCGACGATACGATGATCGACTTTGCGAACCGCTTGAACGGTCGCTATACAGCCGAAGAAGTACCAGGTCATATTGGCGCTGATGAGCTCATCACGCGCAAGGTAGCGGATGCTATCCAAGCTGATGATACAATCGATGCTGTGAAGATTCAGTCGGTACTGAGTACGAAGAACCTCCGTGGTATTCCTCAGAAGAGCTACGGTATCGACATGGCAACTGGCCATTTGGTCGAAAAAGCACAGCCAGTTGGTGTTATCGCTGCACAGTCGGTCGGTGAGCCGGGTACGCAGCTGACACTTCGAACCTTCCACCTTGGTGGTGTGGCTGGTGGCGACATTACGCAGGGTCTCCCTCGTGTTGAAGAGCTGTTTGAGGCTCGCTCGCCAAAGGGTCAGGCGCATATCACTGAAGTTGCCGGTACCGTTGATGTTTGGGAAGATGGCAAGAAGTATATTGTTCAGGTGACGCCAGCAGCTGGTCATGTCGAGCGTATTGCGCTTGAGGGTCGTACGGTGAATGTTAAGGCTGGCAGCAATGTCAAAGCTGGTGACGTCCTTGCGACGGCCGAAGGTGAGGCTAAGCCACTGGTTGCGCCATTTGACGGTGTTGTGGAGATTGCTGACAATACTATTGTCCTCGCGGCAAATGCAAGTGCTCCTGTTCGTTACGAAATTCCAGGCACGACACAGCTCGTTGTTTCAGCTGGTGATGTTGTTTCAGCTGGTGATCGTCTCACTATTGGTTCATTAAATCTTCATGATTTGATGCGCCTTAAGGGTACTGAAGCAACACAGCGCTACATTATCAACGAAGTCCTCCGTATCTACGCGGCACAGGGTCAAGATGTCGCTGATAAGCACCTTGAGATCATTGTGCGCCAAATGTTCAGTCGCGTGCAGATCGAAGATTCAGGAGATAGTGCGTTTGTAACTGGTGATATCGTTAGTAAGGCTGCGGTTGTTGAGGCAAACGCTGAACTCGCTGCAGAAGGTAAGGACTTGATCCAATATACCCAATTGCTGCTTGGTATTACCAAGGTTTCAATCTGGAGTGATAGCTTCCTGTCGGCCGCATCCTTCCAGGATACGACGCGTGTGCTTATCAACGCTGCTACTAGTGGACGCGTTGATCGCCTCCATGGCCTTAAGGAAAACGTCATTATTGGGCGTAAGATTCCTGTCGGTACTGGTGCTATAGAGCCAGAGGAAGAGACGGTTGTCGAAGAGCTTGATGCTGAGACACTCGACCTTGAAGCTTAATCTACCATAAAGGCAACAATGTCTTTGTAACGAAACCCCTTGCCATAAGGGGTTTCGTTGTGTTTAAGGGGTGAATCCGATATAATGGAGACAGCCTCATACGAGGAGTACCACCTACTGAAAGGCGATCATGCCACTCAAACCACCCGGTGTAGCGCCCAAGCTCACCCCGACAGAAGCACTGACTATCGATACCATGCTTGCATGGGAGGAGCAGTGCTACCCGGAGCGCTTCATGGCGCCCGGTCATCTTTTGTCTCGCTCTTTGGAACAGGGTCGCGATCCTGGTCTGCCTGACACGTAGCGTGTCGGCCACACCACGATACCTTCACGACACCGAGAGTAAGTTACGGGGTACCATGAGTTCATCCGCCCAGCAATTCATCGACGAGCAGCAGCTTCGACAGATCGAGTATGCGATACACGAGCAGGGCCTTGAGGACCCACAGGTCGCTGAGGCGATCGATCAACAGGATATTGCAGAGGCTCGTGCTCGCATCGATGATCTGGCACGACAAACGCCTGACAATCTTTCCTTCAATAGTCCCGAGGCAATTGCCGTCACCCTCTCGATGCGACTTCAGTGCATCGATGATCAGGCACAGTCTCTCTAAGGAGGTGGTATAGCCGCCGGATGTTGAGCTCGCTGTAGGTTTTCCTATAGCTGGAGCTCCGTTCGGCGGGCTCAACATTGTTTATTGAGACAAAAAGACAGGTTATAAACCCCTGTCTTTTTGGTTTAGTAGTGGTTATGGTAATGTAAAACTGCCTATGGTATTATTGATACATACGATCTAAATAAATGTGAGGGTATAAGGTGAAGAAAAGGGCAATACTAGCGGTCGTCATCGCTGCGCTTGTGGTGGCGGTTCCGGCAGTAACATTTGCATCGCCGCAGGGACGGCTAAGTCAAGTAATTAACGCAGGCACTCTTTCAACTGATATTGTTGATGGAGCTGGTGCCTCTGTTGCCTCACCGGCATTCAGTATGACGGCAACTTCGGTTAAGACAACCTGTCAAACAATCACGGGCACGTATGGTGATACAAACCAGCGAGTCGCAGTCGATAACCCAGGTGGCGCGAACGCGGGATGGAATCTTACCATTGCCGCCACAGGTGGTCCGACGGCAACATGGACCAATGGGTCAACGACCTACAAATTTAATGATGCCGCGGGTTCTGGCTGTACGAATGGTCAGCTGACACTTAATCCAAGTGTTGCTACCCTTGGTTTGAACGGTGCATCCACAAATACAGGGGTTACTAAAGGATCGTCGGCTTCGTTTGTTTCGGGAACAGCAGACTCGCTGACGCTTATGTCGGCCAGTGCATCGTCCGATGATATCTGGAATGGTTATCTGACGGGTATTGGTGTCAGTCAAAAAATTCCTGCAAGTACCCCAGCGGGAACCTACACGATTGATTTAACGCAAACAGTGACAGCAAGCTAAGAGAAAAGTACTTGTTATGACTTACAGAGGCTGCATATAGTATGCAGCCTCTGTGGTATGAAAAGTATTGAGGTGATACACTAAGTACTATGATAAAAACGCTTCTTGTTAGTATCGTTACAGTGATGAGCCTTGCGCTTATGCAGCCAATGGTCGCATCGGCAATGGTAGGGGGCTTTGGTGGAAAGCCTGCCAATCCAGATGCTTCAGTACCACGAACAAAGGATATATTCATCTACACACTGAAAGGTGGTGATACCAAAGCTGACGAAGTACTGATTTCGAATAATACTGACATACCGCAAACAATAGCGTTTTATCCAACCGACGCCGCAATTTCAAACACCGGTGCCTTTACATGTAAGCAGCGGGTTGAAGCGCGTCAAGATGTTGGCGCATGGGTGTCGCTTTCTCAGAATGAGGTAACGCTTGAGCCGGGTACCAGCACAAAGGTTCCTTTTACAGTGACGGCACCACAAGGAGTAGCCCCAGGCGAACATGACGGATGTCTTGCATTTGAACCAAAGGATGACGATGGCCATGTTGAAGGTAATGTGAGAATTCATACTCGCTCTGCTGTACGTATTGCGGTCACGGTGCCTGGTGATTTGCGTCGTAATGTCGATATCACCGCTTTTTCTGCTTCGTTGTCATCAGCTGGACGGTGGAACTACAAACTAAGTGTTAAAAACACGGGCAACGTATCTGCGGATACGAAGACGACTGTTCGACTCAATTCTTTATTCGGTTCGACGATATATCATAATGAGGGCGTCTATCCAGTAATTGCAGGTAATAAATATGAGGTGACGTATACAGATACAAGTTCACTTTTCTGGGGTGGTATCTATCGAGCGAATGCATCGATCGACTACGACAGTAATCCAAGTAGGTTCTCTTCTCTCAGTTCACCGGAAACTATCATGACAAAGTATGCCCCTGATCAATACGTTTTTGTTACGCCTCGTCCACTTGCGCTCTTCATGTACAGTGTTCTGTGTATCGTTGCCCTCTCTGTAGTTGGCCTGATAGTATACCGTCGCCGCGAAAAGACTGATGCGCTCCAGAACTGGCATACGTACACATTGAAAGAGCACGATACAATCCAGAGTATTGCCGACAAGTACCAGATAGGCTGGAAAAAGTTGGCTAAGATCAATGATAGAAAAGCGCCGTATGTTCTTACACCTGGCGAGAAGATTCGAGTACCGAACAAAAAGAAAAGTAAATAAATACGGTGAGTTAATGAACAGATTCAGAGTAATAGCACATCTAGCGATAATTTCTATACTCGTATTAATTCTTGGTGTCCGTACAGCTCAAGCTTCGACCGTAAAAGTGTATCCGAGCGCCGATCCATCAGGTACTAAGTTTACATACCGCTCGTCCGGATCAACTAATTATGCCATTCTTGATAATGATCCAGCAGTGACAGGGCAGCGTATTTGTGCCCCTGATACAGCTTCGTTTACGGAGTTGTATGCTGTCAATACTGCAAACGTAGGGCAGGGTGCGACCTCTATAACAGTTAATTCTGATGCTGCGGTTGATTATAAGTTTGGTGATTTTAATGCACCGAGAGTTGTAACGGGTCTACAAATCGACGGAACATCGGCCGGTACTGACGTTTGGGCTGCGCCAACTGTTGGTTTTTCTGCCGCTGTCGGCTGCACAAATTCTTCAGGATGGCCATACGCGAGTCATACCGCGACGTTTACGCCATCAGGCGGCGTATGGAGTCAAGCTCAGATTGACGGGATGAGTTTAATTCTTGGTGAACAAGTCCCTGGATCAACACGATCGGTGGCGGTGCGGCTGCTGAACGCTGTGATTACATACGATGCTATTCCAACGCTCGGTATGAATGGCGCTAAAGTGTATAATAACGCAAACAGCACGACACCAGGTTCGCTACTCGCAGACTATGGCTCGTCAGCGAGTCTTCCGACGAAGGGCGCAGCGTTTCGATTGCGTATGAACATTGCGAACAGTGGCCCCGATAGATGGCGAGCTGGTTTTGGCGCAGCAACGCTCCAGTACGCGCGTAAAACAGTTTCGGACTGTAGTACGCAGACTGGATATGCCGACGTGCAGTCTGGTTCCGGTGATATTCGATGGAATACTAATGGGTCGGTTGCGAATAATACTGCTATTAGTATCTTGGCAGGAGATTCTAAGTCAGCCAGTCTTGTTGCGGAAACATATCGTTCGGCAAATAATTTTACACCGACGGTCGATATCCCATCGGGCAAATCAGGACAGTGGGATTTTTCTCTCATCGAAATGGCACCAGTGCCAGGTGCGGCATATTGCTTTAAAGTTACTCCAGCAAGCGGCATTACGGCTATTTCGCTGGCAAATAATGCAGCGACGGCAGTCGTGCAATCAGTCGGTACGCTTGATGTCGACATTGTGGATGGTTCTGGCGCTGCGATCGCTAATCCATTAGTTTCGTTTGGACTTCTAACACCTTCGCTCGCTTGCCAGCAGTCATCTGCTACACTGGGGACTTCGATACAAAAAATTCGACTCTCTAATGGTAGTGCTTCAAATGGATGGTCGGTTTCGATTGCGGCGACAGCTGGCTCAACAGCATTGTGGAGTTCGGGAGCGGGTGGTCGATATGACTTTAACGATGGGTCTGGTAGTCCGGCGGGGTGTGGTGATGGAGCGGACGGCGATAGCTATGCTGGTCAACTTTCAGTAAATCCAAGCGTAGCAACGATTACGCCTATGAGCGGCTGTAGCGCAACGGGTGTGACCAAGGGCTCAAATGCTACATTTTCCGAAGGTGCAGTGAACTCTATTGCGCTCTTATCTGCTTCATCGAGCGCAAGCATGTACTGTTACTGGGATATGACGAGCATACCTCTTTCGCAGCGAGTACCCGCATCAGTGCCGGTGGGAACTTACACCCTTGATCTCACGATAACGGCGGTTGCGTCATGAGACGTCGTTTTGCTTTGTCTATAGCTACTACAATAGCCGTACTCTCACTTGGCGGACATGCGTCAGCTGATGCGATAGACGAGGCCCGCCTTCATCAGTATATTGCCCCTCTCGAGTGCACGCAGGAAACGATACATAATGGCGTGACAGCAGAGACGTATGTCATACCGAATGAATGCGAGCAAGAGATTCCAGGTAATCCTGGACATGCGACAAACCCGTCAGTAGGCGCACCTGATACCGGTCTTGGCAGAATTATTATTGATGGTGTCTCGGCCGAAGATGGCATTGTGATTGGCTTGACGGTACTATTCGTTCTTCTGGCAATTGCTCTACGGCGACGATATCAACGTGATGATACCTAGACAAGCGCCTCATTATCTGCTACAATACGACCTATGAGTTTCATCTCTTGCAATTAGCGGCAAGGGAGATAGTGTCAGGGTTGCTGAATCTGCATTATCGCCAAGAGACGCATCCTGTCTCTATAAATTAGTTAAGTGGGAGAGAGCATTTCATGCCAACAATCAATCAATTAGTGCGTAAGCCACGCAAGACAGCGACAAAGAAGTCGAAGTCTCCAGCGCTTGGTCGTATTCACAACGCGCTTAAAACTCGCTATTACGACCAGAATGGTCCGCTCAAGCGTGGTGTTTGTATTAAAGTAACGACTAAAACACCGAAAAAGCCAAACTCGGCGCTCCGCAAAGTTGCTCGTGTTCGTTTGACGAACCAGCAAGAAGTCTGGGCATATATTGGTGGTGAAGGTCACAATCTCCAGGAACATGCCGTAGTGCTCGTTCGTGGCGGTCGTGTGCCAGACCTTCCAGGTGTTCGTTATCATATCGTTCGTGGCGCATTGGACCTCCAGGGTGTCGCTAAGCGCAAACAAGGCCGTAGCAAATACGGTGCTAAGAAGGAGGACAAGTAGTCATGCCTCGTAAAGTAACCAAAAAGCTCCAGCGCGAGCTCAAGCCAGATCGCAAGTACCAATCAGTGCTCGTACAGCGCCTGATTAACAAGTCAATGCTTGATGGTAAAAAGCTTGTTGCTGAACGTGCAGTCTATACCGCGCTTGAACAAGCTGCCAAGAAGCTCGATAGCGAAGAGCCACTAGAAGTGTTTGAAAAGGCACTCAAGAATGTTTCTCCAAGCTTCGAGGTTAAATCACGCCGTGTTGGTGGTGCGAACTATCAGATTCCATTCCCGATTCAGGGCCATCGTCAGCTGCACTTCGCGTACTCATGGCTTGTCCAATCAGCACGTGCTCGCAGTGGTATGCCATACAGCCAGCGTCTTGCGCTCGAAATCGTCGATGCACACAACGAAGCTGGTGCTGCCTTCAAGAAAAAAGAAGACACGCACAAGATGGCCGAAGCTAACCGTGCCTTCGCACACTTTGCTCGCGGATAATATCTCTCTTCTGAGCAATCAAAAACCTCCACTTACCATGGAGGTTTTTGATATACTGAAGAACATGAAGCCACGACTCTATATTGACCAGAAAATTACTGCATTTGTAAATAAGTACAAAATATATACACCCGACTAGGCAAGCGAAAAAGGTGATCTTATCGCTATGGCGCAACAAAAACGTTTAGCCTTTAAAGAAAAAGTGTGGTTCTATAACGACGAAGCTAAGAGCCGTGAGGTATTTAGTTTTCGAGCCGAAAAAGTCATGGATATCCATGGCCGTTACTTCGTGGAAGACCCCGATGGGGTAGTCGTCGGCATGTTCCGCAAAGAGTTTAAGAAGAGTCTTCTTAGCAGCTCCTGGGTTATGATGGACGCGGAAGGTAATGACATGGTGCGCGTCGGTGAAAGCAGCATGGTGCTCGCGATTTTACGACGATTTATCGGCTGGGTACCTTTTGTTGGAGATGTTCTCGATATTATAATCAAATTCTTTCGCTATCATTTTGTATTTACCGACATCGCCAGCGGCCAAGAGGTGGGTGTGTACCGTAAAGTAACGCTATTTCGTGATCACTACGAGCTTTCGGTTACCGATGAAGCATATGCGAAACTCGACTGGCGAGTGTACGCTGCGATGGGCGTCGGGCTTGATGCGCTCCAATCTCGATAAACGGGTGCTATACTAGAGATATGGCAACGTTTAGTTTTGATATTGTGTCTGAGTATGACAAAGCTGAAATGAATAATGTATTTCAGCAAGTAGAGAAAGAAATCGCAAGTCGCTATGACTTTAAGGGAACCCCTGCGGCTATTGAATGGCTTGGTGATAAAAAAGGCCTCAAGATTATTGGTAGCAATGAATGGCAGGTTGAAGCAGTGATTGATATTGTTCGCAAAAAGCTTGCGACTCGTGAGGTTAGTAGTAAGGTACTTGATCTCAGTAAGACAGTTATCGAGAGTAATCTCAAGGCAACCAAAGAAGTGCCATTCGTTGAAGGCTTGAGCCAAGACAAGGCAAAGCGGATCACAAAGCTTCTCAAAGAACAGTTTCCAAAAGCTAAGGCGCAGATTCAGGGTGAAGCTGTACGGGTATCGAGTGGCAGCAAAGACGAGCTACAGGCCGTCATGACGGCGGTGCGTGGGGCTGATTTCGATTTTGTCACGAGCTTTACAAACTACAGATAAATAGTATAGATATTGACTTTTTAAACTATTTATGCTAATATTATAACTGCCGAAGATAGTAGTGTACCTGTCGGTGAACTACCTTCAGGCGTACCTCTATAACCAATTTCTACCCCAATAAAGTGCCCGAGGAGGCATCATGTTCACTGGTATGCGCACCATCATCGCGTCGTTGTTTGCGGCGGTGGTCACGGTCGGCCTGATGGCTGCACCAGCGCAGGCGGCACCTAAAGGTGCCACCTTGTCCTACGCGCAGATCTTGCTCACCGGAACAGACATCGAAGTTGTCCGAACAGTGAGTGTATCGATCGATGCCTGGATGGTGTCGAATGGCAAGGCTCCCAGCAAGTGGGAGATGGTGCCTTCGGGTAGCATGCACAACGATGCGTGCACCGAAGGTCTGCCTGCCTCGCCTTCGGCGGAGGTAATGTGGTACTGTTCGTACAACGACACCATCTACGTGGGGCTCGACATGATTCACGAGTTCCGTGCCGCCAGCTATGCCGGCCGCCTGAGCCCTGTTGCTATCATGTGGCACGAGGCCGGGCACGCTGTTGCCTGGAAGGCCGGTAGTCGCGCGATGTTCGAGGACCAGGCGGATTGTTTCGGCGGTACCGGGCTCGCCCGTGACAACACCGTGCACGGTCTGAACGTGTCCTTGGCCGATGTGCCGGCGCTGAACCGGATGATCGCCATGATCAGCCGGCCGGACTGGATGTCCCGCGCTGAGGATGAGCATGGTACCCGCTTGGAGCGGGGTAGCGCCATGTTGGGAGGTTTCCTGTTCGGATTCCACTCGTGCAACAACTGGGACAATGCGCATCCGCTGGTTTAGCGGCCACCACGTATAGCTAGAGAGAGGAGGTGTAGCCCCCGAGGAAACTCGGGGGCTTACTCATAGGCTAGACATAAAGAAATGATGATGCGATGACAATGCCTAATGTACCGAGAAGCCATCCGCCAATAATATCGCTCGGATAGTGTGCACGTAAGTAGACGCGTGATAAACCGATAAGAAGACACCCGATAAAACTAAAGCTGGCCAATATGAGCGCGCTCATAAAATTGCAAGGAAGACACAGTAATACGCCCAATCCAAGGCATGCAGCAGATGCTGTCGCATGCGCACTCGGGAAGCTTGCTGTCTGAATGAGCATCTTACGTGCGTACTCACTATTTGGGCGAGCACGATTGATGATCATTTTAACAATAAGATTGAGGAGGAAGACACCGATTGTAGCAGCTCCTGCAAGAACGAGCGGAGCACGATGATGAATAAGGCCATATCCGATCGTACAAAGAGGGATGAGGAGCATGACGGCTGGCTGGCCAACCGTTGATACTGTTAGCATACTTTCATGCCAACTTTCAGGAAGTGACAGTATTGATCCTACGATTCGTTTATCAAACCGACGAATGGCTGGTCGCACGATGCCCTCCCGTGTGCCCTCTACGTGCCTGCAGGGGCACAATACAAGTTACGATAATGATTGCTAATATGACTGCAAAGCCACACATGATAGATGGAATGCCTGCTGTTGTCGCTGGATTCATGAGACCGACGCTGACTGTCGGGATAATAAAAGCGAGGTAACCGACAGTGAGCCACCGGAGAGCCATCTTTACGTTTGGGAGCTCACGGCTCCAGAAAAGAGACAGTGCCGTACCAAGGGTAAGTAGCCCATAGTAGTACATTCCATATATAAGTGTGGTCGAATGTCCAAGGTCAAAGACGGCATAATTAGGACGACACTCGTGGCTATTAATTGCTCCGGGAGTCGCAAGGAAGTAGGCGATAAATGCAACCATTAAGCCGTAGACCCCTGCCAACAGCAATCGTGGTGATTTACCGGCTATAGCAGCGGCAAGGTGGATACCAAGCGCCGGAAGAAGTGTGATGCTAATATATCCAAATCGTGCCCAGTCGCCACCATTGATACCGAGACCACCACAAATCATATATTCGGTGAGTTGGAAAATACCGAGTGCTCCTAGTATTGTTGCTGAAAGCCGCGTTACCGTATTCATTTTGTAGCGCCATACTACATAAAGGAGGCTCCCGAACTCAAACAGAAAAGTCGCCAACATGACAGGCGGTGAGAAGCAGTAGAGATGATTT
>JASLDG010000019.1 GCA_030146045.1 Candidatus Saccharimonadales bacterium
GCTTTTCTTCACGGGTCAAAAGTTTCAAAAGCGTTGACTTCCCTGCCCCAGACGAACCAACAATAATCACAAATTCACGAGGTTGCACAAAAAGGCTCATGCGATTAACCGCCGGAGCGTTATCTTTGCCGTATGTTTTTGTTACCCTGTCTAAAAGAATCATTTCTACTGTCTAGTTTAGCATAATCACAATACTTTTTATAGTGAAAGAACTTACGACATTAGCTTCTTTGCAAGCTTATACCCCGCCCAAATGCCAACGAAAGCGCCAATAGTAGAAAAAAGAATGCTCCATCCACTAAAAAATTCAGTATCACCCCAAAGAAACGGTACGTATGCACCGGCAATACCGCCAATACCCGCACCAAGTGTAATAAGTAATTTATACATACTTTTATTATGCACCTTTTACGGGTTCATTGTGAAATTTTCGAAAAATACGGAGTGTTTTTTGCGAGCCCCTCCCTATGACGGGAGGGGCTCGCGGGGCGCTTTAGGCAAAGCTACCCTGAGGGGTTTTCAGAACATGGCGCAGCGCGCTGCTTGCGCCGTGCACCTCGCTTTACCGCGACGACTCGCCGGGAGCCTTCCCGCGAACGGCAGCCACCAGCCACTGCTCGACGGAATAACCCTGCCTGGACGGCTTGACCGCAGCCAGCCGACGGAGCAGCAGCTCCATGCCGCGCGTGTAGAACGTCTGTTCCGGCAGCCTTGTGAAGGTTCCCGAGTGGCTCATGGCCACGTCGATGAGGGCTCCGATGTCGGTGCTCCCCAGCTCCACCTGCACTGCCATCGGCAGCACATCCATCTTGATCGCCTCGATGATCAGGTCGATCGGGTCGAGCCCGGTCGCGAGTCGATCGTTGACGGCGTTCTTGGCGCCGACGATCATCTGCTGCGCGGTTGTGTCTGACTGGCAGAACAGCTGCGCGAGCATTGCTTCAGTGTCTTCCATAGTTCCAGCCTTCCCTTGTCGAAGTGCGAAAAGCACCCCGTATTTATCGGAAATTACGACTTTTAAAGGAGCAGCCAGCTTAACGATACGTTAATACTGGCGAACTTTCGTATATTATATCACACTTGTGCTAAAAAAGCAATACTGCATCGCGCCCCTACATTTCGTCGTTTACGACTCGTCAGCACAACTATATCATTTGTGGATGTAGGCGGGCTCCACCAGTACCGCTGCGTTTTCACGTGCGATGACCGGTGGAGCCCGCGAGGGTTTCCTCCTTAGTTATTTCGAGACAGCAGCACGTGCGCCCTGTCGACCCGGGATAAATCCAGCCGCCGTCAATGCCCCGTTCCAACTACCAAAGCTTTTAGCAAAACTGCTAGAAGATGGCATAGACTCATCACCATCAACATCTCGGCGTGTCGGCACCCTTCCGAGTGAGCTGTACTTTTCTTGCAACAAGCTCACCAGATGCGCCCTTCGCCTCTCTTCGTTTGAGTCCCTATAGATGACCGGAGGCATGCCGTTACTTGTAAGTATGTCATTCCAACTCATACCAAGACGATTGACAAAGGTTCTACTCGAAGGCAAATCCTTTTCATTATCAACATCTCGCTTAGTAGGTGTTCTGCCAAGCTTTCGGGCAAAATCCAACAGAAGATCCACAAGATCCTCCTCTGTATAGCCCGTATCCGCAACTTTTGTGATAGTTAACCCCACCTCCTTCAAGATACTGTTCCAGTTCTTGCCGAAGACCCTCACGTAAACAATGGAGGACACATACATCGGATGTGCATCCATGTCCCTGCGAGTAGGGGTTCTTCCGAGTTCACCTGCGAATGAAAGTAGCTGTTCTGTCAATTCCTCCTTTGTAAAATCCCTGCCTGCCCGCTGAACGATTTTCACCAAATCAACCAACCGCTCATCAAACTCAGCGCCGTCGATCATCAGCGTAAAGACGCCACGAGTTTTTGACTCGATGTCATCAGCGTTGACGATGCAGTCGGGATCGTCAGTTCCTGTCGCGGCCGACTCGATGCCACTCTTTACGGAATTGATCATCTCAATCCGCTCGCAGTTAGCAACGAAGTCCAGCACCAGCACCTCCTCCTTACCCTCGGCGCGGCGCAGGCCACGACCAAGCTGCTGAAGGTAGATAGTGCGCGATGCGGTCGATCGCAAAAAGACGATGACGTTCGCTTCAGGAATGTCGATCCCCTCATTGAACATATCCACCGTGATCGCCACGTGCGAGTGGCCGTTGCGAAATGCAGCAATGCGCCGCGGAATCTGGCGCTTGTCGATCTTGGAATGAATCACCTGTGCATACGGCATCAGCTCAGCGAGCTGCTCCGCGTGCTCTACTGACGAACAAAAGATGATCGTCCGAGGATCACTGACCCCACTCGCCTTTTCTTCGATGATCCGGACGATCTCTTCATCCCTTTTGGGGACAAAAACTGTTCGGTTCAACTCGGCAATGCTCAGCTTTCCCGCCGGAGTCTCGAGGACTTCAAGGTTCTGAAGTTCATCGGTCATCAGGCGGTAGTTGATGGGCGTCAGGTGCTGTTCGGCCAGCGCCTCAAAAAGGTCAAGGTGGAAGACAGGCTCGCCCATCAGTTCCGTAATGTCCTTTTGGTCGGCACGATCCGGCGTTGCGGTCAACCCAATCATGAAATCGGGCTGAAAGTACTCCACCGTCGGACGATAGGTACTGGCGTGCACGTGGTGCGCTTCGTCGATAACGACGTAGGCGAATTCGTCACGAGCGAACAGCTCGCGCTTATTTGCCATTGTTTGAAACAGCGCAAACAGCACATCAACTTTATGAAGATGCTTCTCTCTTCCGTAAAAATACCCGTAGGTAGTTCCCGGAGCGAGAAAGCGCTCATAAGTACGACGCGCCTGGTGAAGAATTTCTTCCTGGTGGCCTACATACAGCACACGACCAGGAGCCTCGGCGAGCATGCGCTTCAGCTGAAAAGCCGAAACGACCGTCTTGCCAAGACCCGTTGCCATGACAACGAGCGCCTTGTTGTGACCAGCCCGACGAGCGGACTCGATTGCATCAAGACACTCCTCCTGATATGGGTAGATTTCCATCTACTCACCTCTTTCTTGTCTCTAGTCTCGAAATGTAAAAGAACGGAGAAATACTCCTTTTTTTATTATACCATATTTTTATTAATTAGTAAATTAGTTGGCCTCGGGCGCCTCAAGAAACGCCTCCATAAACGGCGTCACATCACCATCTAATACACCCTGCGCATTATTGGTCTCATGCTTCGTACGGGTATCTTTTACGAGTGTATATGGGTGTAGTACGTAATTACGAATCTGACTCCCCCAGTTCGCCGACTCGCCCGCTTGTAGTTCGGTAATGGAATTAACGTGTTGCTCCATTTGCATTTGCGCCAATTTTGAACGCAAGATCTTGAGCGCAGTTTCTTTGTTTTGCAGCTGCGAACGTTCGTTTTGGATAGACACAACAATGCCAGTTGGTGCGTGAGTAATACGCACCGCAGAGTCAGTTGTATTCACTGATTGCCCACCATGTCCACCAGCGCGGTACACGTCAATTTTTAAGTCTTTGTCGTCAAGTTGCACTTCATCGGGTGCGTCAATTTGCGGCAACACTTCAACCAGCGCAAAGCTCGTTTGGCGAAGATTGTCACTATTAAACGGACTTAATCGGACCAAACGATGAACACCATTTTCTGAGCGAAGCTTTCCGTAAGCAAATGCACCAGACACTTCAATGACGACAGATTTAATCCCCGCCTCTTCACCAGTTGAACGTTCAACAATACTTGTACTCATGTCGGCTTTTTCCGCCCAACGTAGGTACATGCGTTCTAGCATTTCTGTCCAGTCTTGCGCATCAGTACCACCCGCACCAGCACTAAGGCGCAAAATCGCGTTATGATCATCATACTCACCGTCAAAGAGCAGATCTTTCCGAAGCCGTTCATATTCATCTTCGAGCGCCTGAATTTGACCATCAAATTCGGCGACAAGTGAATCATCACCAAGCTCCATAAATTCAGTCATGTCTTCAGTCTGCGATTGCAGCGTCAGCCATGGATCAATCATCTTTTTTAGCGCAGCGTGTTGCTTGCTTAAGTCTTGGGCGTGTTGTGGATTATGCCAAATTTCAGAGGTAGCGAGCTGTTGTTCAAGTTCATCAGCTTGGGCAAGTTTTTCATCGATATGAAGACGCTCGAGTGCAGCAGCAATTTGCGGGCTAAGGTCGGTGAGGCGTTTTTTAAGTGGTTGCATTGTTACTAGTATACTATGTCGCGAGTACTCATAACTAGCGAGGAAGAATTTGTCGTACTTGTCGCGAAATCGCCTCAGATGGATCGAGGACTACCGCACGACCGTTCGTCAGCGCAATAACCTCTTCCTTTATCCAGTGATAATGCGTGCAGGCTAAAACAATCACGTCAGCGCCCGCGCTACACGCTCCGTTAATAATTGCGTCAATCTTTGCAGTATCGATTTGATTATGCTCAATAAGGTATGCCCAGTCACTGCAATCCGGCTCAATAACCCGTATGTTTGTCGCGTATTTCTCTTTTAGATTTCGATACCGCTCACTTGCTATGGTAAATGGTGTCGCGCAAATCGCTACAATCCCTGATTTCGTGATCTCACTGGCAGACTTTACCATTGGCTCAAGGCCAACAAATGGCGTGGTCGGGTATTTTTCTCGAAGCTTTTCTATCGCAGCAGCCGTCGCGGTATTACAAGCAAGGACAATCACATCACACCCCACACTCAATAGTGGCTGAATAGCAGCGTCAGTAAGCCGAATGATTTCATCCAATGACCGACTGCCGTATGGCACATTCTTTTTATCATCAACGTAAATAATCTCGGCTGCAGGAAAATCCGCCTGCAATGTATCGGCGATAGATTTTCCACCAATACCTGAATCGAACACGCCAATTTTTAGAGCTGGCATTACAGCCCCTTCACCGCCGCAATAAACTGCTCGCCCCTATCGGCATAATTCTTAAACATACCAAAACTTGCAGCCGACGGGCTTAATAGCACGACACTTCCCGGGCGGGCACGTTCGGCGGCGCGACGAGTAAACTTTACCGCATTGGTATTTTCTAAAATTTCATAGCGTTTAAATTCGACTGCGTCCAAAGCTCGAGCAATAGTGTACGCTTCGCCACCAATTAATAACGCCGTTGCGTCATGCTCAAGCAACTCGTGAGCAAGCTCGGTAAAGTCAGACCCCTTCGATGAACCGCCCAAAATGATAACCTTACTTCGGCCTGGAAAAGCGCGAAGCGCGGCGATGGCTGAACCAGGAGTGGTCGCGATACTGTCGTCATAGTAGTCGACACCACTGACGGTTGCAACAAATGCCAAACGGTGCGGTAAACCGGTAAACGCAGCAAAACCTTCGGCAATCGCCGCAACATCCTGCGTATACTGCCACACGGCATCCAGTGCAGCACAAGCATTTTGCACATTGTGGCCACCTGTAATTTTCAAATCTGAAATTGGCATAATATCTGTTACGCCGTAGCGAAGAATTTCGTCGTGCACATGAGCGGTGTTTGTGTCGGGGTACGGAAGCTTTTGCGCCGCACTGCTTTCGCCAATTGTGCGCGAGTAATCATTGTCTTCAAAATACACTACACGGTCAGCAGCCGTTTGATAGCGAACAATCTGCGCCTTCGCCTCAACATATTCATCCATACCACTATGTACATCCAGGTGATCCTGCTCGATCCCAAGTACCACGGCAGTCTCAGGAGAATGTTGTAAGTCCCACAACTGAAAACTAGAAAGTTCGTACACAACAACATCATCCGCAGTAATGTCAGCCAACACCGATAGCGACGGCAGACCAATATTGCCCACCAGCCACACCTTTTTGCCCGCAGCCTTTAAAGCAGCGGCAATCAGACTCGATGTCGTCCCCTTCCCCTTTGAGCCGGTCACGCCAATAATTGGCGCTGGGCACTGGACAAAGAACTCATTTGTTCCCGACCAAATTTTTCCGTCAGTTGTAATGGCGTGTGGTGGCAAACTTGGCGTGCGAACCACCACATCAAACCCATTCAGGCGGCCAAATGCACCCTCGCCAGTAATAACCGAAACTCCCTCGGGAAGTATGGGACTATTTGGATCAAG
>JASLDG010000046.1 GCA_030146045.1 Candidatus Saccharimonadales bacterium
TGCCTATTTGGCAGGTCTGCAAAATCAAGATGGCACTGCACAGTTTTCAGAGGAATATCTCGATTTTTTGGCCGACAATGAATTACCCGACGTCACCGTTAGCTACGATGAAGAGGGCGATCTCGCCGTCACTACAACCGGACCATGGCCACTCGTGACATTCTGGGAAACGGTCGTGATGAGTGAGATTAACGAGCTGTACTTTAGCGAAAAACTTGTCCGTGAAGGAAAAAGTTTAGACGAGCTCTATCAAGAAGGCAACCAGCGGCTGACAGAAAAAATCGAGCGCCTTCGCGAGCGTCCTGACATCAAATTCTCTGATTTTGGTACCCGGCGTCGCTTTAGCTACGAGTGGCAAAAGCATGTCATTAGTCGTATTGCCCACGAACTCCCCAATAATTTTGTCGGTACGTCGAATATCTACCTCGCACATGAACTCGGCCTGAAGCCGATTGGCACCTTCGCACACGAACTGCCCATGGTCTATAGTGCGCTTGAGCGTGCCGGCGGCGGCGATCCGCTCGACGGCCATAACCGCGTCTTGCAAGATTGGCAAACATTGTATCGAGGTGACTTATCAACAGCGCTGACCGATACATTTACGAGCGAGTTCTTCTTTGCTGATATGACACCCGAACAAGCGATAGAGTGGAAGTCTCTTAGACATGATAGTGGCGATCCGTTTGATTTTGGTGATCGCGTAATCGATTTTTACGAAAAGTATGAGATCGATCCGCTCGACAAAACAATTGTATTTAGTGACGGACTCGATATCGATACGATTATTGAGCTAGCCGACTACTTTAAGGATAAGATCAACGTCACGTTTGGCTGGGGCACCACCCTCACGAATGATCTTGGCATCACACCAAATAATTTTGTGATGAAAGCGGTCATGGTGAATGGAGAACCGACCGTAAAACTCAGTGACAACATCGGTAAACACACGGGCGATCCACAGACCATCGAATACTACCAAAAAGACGTCGAGAAACACATCGCTCAAGCTGCCTGCCGAGAAGTTGCTGTAGTATGAGCGAAACCATGAAACGACAAGGTGAACTTTGGCTCGAAGGCCCCAACTATACTGCCGATGCCGTGATTATCGATTCGTTACAACAAAAGATCCTCCTGATTGAACGACGCGACTGCAGCGAATGGGCGCTGCCAGGTGGATTTGTTGACGCTGATGAAGCCGCCTACGACGCAAGTGTGCGCGAAGCGAAAGAAGAGGCTTCCGTTGATATAGCAAACGGACAGCTCATCTATCAAGGCATTGTTGATGACCCGCGCAATACTGAGTACGCCTGGATTGAAACAGCAGCCTATTTGTTTGAATGCGCCGAAATAACCGCTCGCGCCGGAGACGATGCCGGTGATGCCAAGTGGTTTTCGATCGATGCACTTCCACCACTCTACGCATCGCATGCAGCAATCGTTGCTCGAGCCCTCGATGCACACTATAGTCGAGGAGAACTTGTGATCGCAGAAGAGCAGTCGCGCACCTCTGTCGATGGTGGCCATATGAATTACATCAAACAACTCGTCACGACACCCCACCGGACGGTATTCATCAAATCATACCAAGGTAGCGAAGCATCGAATGAACACGTCGATCTCCTGCATAAAGAAGCAGCCATCATGAGCCATTTGCGCGCTCATCATTACCCACACGTGCCGCGCGTATCGCACATGCAAACTAGCCAGACGCTCGCGATGGAGCCACTTGCACCCGACGATGGATGGCAGTGGCGTACACCACATACTGACATTGATCGCTATGTGCATGAATGTGCAGCCGCGCTTCGAACGCTCGAACAGCAGCCACTTCCAGCCGATACTCATGATATAGCCTCGTCATTTGCCGTCCACTACGAAGAAGGGTGGCATGCTTTTACGCCAGCATCACTCAACACTCTTCATCAATTCACACCTCTGATACGAACCGAGTCACAGCAGACCGCACTGCGACTTTTCCAGCAGATAGACGATCTAAGCCAGGTAGGCCTTGCCTTGGTACTACCAGATAGGTTCGTGTTATGTCATCATGATGCACGCCAGGCCAATATCGCTTGGCATAAAACACACGGCGTTCGACTGGTCGACTGGAGCTGGGCGGATATCGGACGGCCCGGCAGCGACATAACAACGCTCCTCATTGACCTCAAAAAACATGGCCACGATATCAGTCGTTATTCGTCAATGATTAACCGCGATCATTGCATAACAATGCTTGGATTCTGGCTCGAGCATGCCACGCGACCAATTACCGAACGACATCGTGAAATCCGCCTGCAACAATTTCTATCGGCACTGACCGCCTATGAAGTCTTAGAGGCACTTCCCGAACGTGGGTCAGGCGTATGATTGTATATTTTTGGATAGAGCATACCTTCTGGCATCTTTACGACCCCTGTCTGGAATGTCTGATGAATCACATCAGCCGTGTGCGGCATAAATGGTACGAGCAGATCAGCAACTTGCATCAACGTACCGACTGCCGTTGCTAAAATCTCACCAAGATGCGCTTCGGCGTCAGCATCCTTATCTTTATTTTTAGCAACTTCCCATGGCTTAACCGTTTCAAGATACTGGTTAAGTCCACGGATTGATTCCCACACAAAATCAATCGCCTGGTCAAATCGCAGACTCGTCATCGCATCATGATACGGTTTCATATCATGCTCGGCTTGCGGTGCATCACCAATCACGCCTGCCTGGTAACGATTCACCATACTTGCAACTCGCTGCAACACATTACCAAGGTCATTACCAAGCTCGGTATTATATACCGTCTCGAATTTCTCCCACGTAAAATCACCGTCATCCTGGGTTGGAATATGGCGTGTAAAGAAATAGCGGAACGCATCAACACCGTAATTATCAATGATGTCAACCGGATCAACCACGTTGCCGACCGTTTTGCTCATTTTGGCACCACCGACATTCACAAATCCATGGACAAGTAGTTTTTTCGGGAGAGGTAGCTCAAGCCCGAGCAACATAGCGGGCCAAATACCGGCGTGAAAACGCAAGATATCTTTGCCAATGACTTGCACATCAGCAGGCCAATAGTCTTGCCAGCCGTCACGATCAGGATAGCCAAGCACCGTAATGTAATTTGCGAGTGCGTCAAGCCACACATACATGATCTGGTCTGGATCATTTGGTACAGGCACACCCCAACTCAGATTCTTTTTAGGTCGTGAAATACTCACGTCTTTGACGCCGTCTTTAATTAATTCCAAGAATTCTTTTTTACGAAATTCCGGCACAATTTGCATGCGGTTTTTTTCGATCGCTTCACGGATTTGATCAGTAAACGCACTTGCCTTGAGATAATAATTCTCTTCGCTGACGCGCTCGTACGGCTTTTGATGATCTGGACATATACCGCCCGTTGCCTGCACTTCTTTGTCAGTAAAGAATGCTTCATGGCCCATGCAGTACCAGCCCTCATACGTATTCTTGTAGATATACGGCTGGAGCTTTTGCCAGATCCACTGGACTGCTGCAACGTGATGAGGATCGGTCGTACGAATAAAATCAGTAAACTCAGCGCCAACTTTGCGCATCAATACCTCAAAATTACCATAGGTTTGGTCGGTATATTGCTGCGGGGTTATTCCCAACTCGGTCGCTTTTGCCGCAATCTTATTACCATGCTCATCGGTACCAACCTGGAAACGAACGTCGTGTCCATTTTGTTTTTGATACCGCGCCCAAATATCTGCCAATAGATAATCGAGTGCATTACCAATATGCGGCTTACCATTCACATACGGAATAGCTGTCGTGATGTAAAGTTTTTTTCCCATTGCTGCTAATTATACCATCTTAGCTATTGGCCGGAAAGTCAGAAGAAAGCATCCCCTTGAAACTCTCGCTCATATCACCCAGCGCATCTTTCAGTGATTTCGCCGCACTCGGGCGTTCGATTTTTACCGATTCGTTCGTTTTGAGTGTTGCACGCATTGTATTCTTTGATGTCGACTCATTACTTTTGGTCGTTAATTCGACATCAAGTCCCGTGATGGTATGGCTCCAGGTGTTTGCCCATATCGTTATGGTGTTTGTCGTTTTGACATCTTTTTTATCTGACGCAGCGTCTGCTTCGTCAGCTTTCTTGTCGTTTTTCGTACACTCTTTGAGCGCTTTTACCTTCGGCACATTAGCCAGCTCTTTCATGAATGATGCAAGTTTTGTCTCGTCGATACGTACGTCATAAGCGGTACTGCCTTCCCTTTTCTGATCAGTAGTCTTAATAGCCGTAAAGGAGCGCTTGTGGTAGATACTACGTATCTCATCAGCCGTTTTTTTATCATCAGCCAATGTCTTGAACGCTTTTTGCATACACGACACTTCGTCGTCAGACGCATCCTTATCGAGCGATTTGATATCCTCGTCGCTAATCTTAATCCATTGACCGTCTATTTTTTGGATCGGTTTCGCAAATAATTCATCGTAGATCGAATGCATAAATTGCTGGGCGAATTGCTTCTCGGCAGCACTCATACCTACCGATGCTTCATCCAGCTTATCCATACCACTCTGCATCAACATATCCGCCACCAAGTCTTTATATGCCGTATAAAGACCGTCAGCTTTTATATAAACACCATCTTTCAGCGGTGCAACAACCGCAGCCTTCACGTCAGTGCTTTTGCCATTATAGGTCAATTGATTATTCGTCGTGACAGCCAACCCTTTATCGTGATCAGCCTGCGCATTAAACGTGCTCTTTGTCTCAAATGTCTGTGCTTCTTCGCCCTTACGTGTCGTGGTGGTTGTCATTTCCAGTGAACCCTGCGCAGTCATGGTTTTTGCACTCAGCAGTTTTGTTGTGCCATCAAATACAACCTGTTCAGGGTTGGTATACCATGCATATGCTGCATATCCGCCACCCGCTAATCCTAGCACGGTGATTGCAGCGAGAGTCAATGCAATCCACTTGCCACGTCCTGATTTTTTCGGTGCACCCGATGCAAGCACCAGCTGGGCAGCAGACATTCCCCCAGGCTCCGCATTTGGCGCCTGCGCTTCGTCGGTCTTCACTGGCTCCTCTGGATTACCCTCTGCTTCCGCTTCAACCGCACTCAATGAGGCATCAGACAGCACCGTGTCCGCGTCAGTGGGCGTATCTTTCGATGGTTTGTATGATGCTACATTATCATTATCTGTGTCAGCCATGGCATTTCGCTCCCGCTTAAATATACCTATAGTAGCATAAAAAGAGCTGTATATGCGCTGCTCCTATCGGCCATCATTGTTTGACCAGTCAGTTGCAAGATCAAACCCATGCGGATGGCGCGCCACAAAACCGCCGGTATCGTAGACTTTGCCTAAGCCCAAGCTCGTTTCGACAATCGAGCAGCGTGGATAATTACCAAGATGGGCTGCCACCAAAATATAACCGTCTTTGTCAATTTTAGCGCCGTCTGGTCGTATAGTATATGTACCGCCGCCACAGCTCCCCATGGTGACGTTCATTGGTAAATCATAGTAGGTTTCGCGGTGCACCACACCCTTGCTATCAGTGAACATATTCGCACCTTTATTGCGACTCAGGCCATTACCTGGATTCAAGCCGAAAACCTCAACCTGCTTTACCGGCTGAAGGGTAATCACATTTTGAATTTCTGTCCGCGCAAGCTCTGCCCCTGCTTGCATCGTCACTTCATAGGTAATAGCACGCTTACCCGGCACACCTGGGGCTTGCACCTCTTTATATCCAATAGGACGATTCATGTCATAGATTTTTTCAACAGCAAACGGTACGTTCTGCTCTTCGGTCACCGTCTGCTTGCCGTTGCGCGAGAGCTGGATTGTCATATCGGGATAAATAGCCGTGTTAAGTGCCACTGATACATGGTCATTCGCTGCAACACGAATCGTTTTTTCTGTAAATAGCTCTGCAACCGTCTGCGCCTGCGTATAGAGCAACGTCTTCTTACCGTACAATACCAGCGTAACAGGTGTCGCTCGATCAATAACCAACTCGACACTTGCACCGTTCACCGCTATATTATCACTCGATCGTAGTGTTGTCTTATCCTCGCTACGGAGCGTAAGGCCCGCCGCTTCAGCAATTTTACTCGGGCTTTGATGTGCGGTCATAATTTTCTGCTTGAGCGAACCGTCACTTACAATTACTGGGCGGGCCCGATAAATATTAACCGTGTAATGGGTACCGATTAAAGCCTCAGATCGTTTTGGCTCAATCGTATCATTATCATCAAGTGCTATACCAGCTTGCTCAAGAGCCGCTGCCACGGTCCGCTCTTTTGTCACAATCACCTTTTCTTGACCGCGATCATGGATTGTTACGAGACGTTCTCGTAAGATATTGGGGGTATCCGCTGCATACGCACGATGCGCCTGCACTGCCCCAAAGAGCGCTATAAGTGCAACAAACAGCGCGCCAATACTAATAATGGCGCGCGTTGAAAACAAAAAACGATAAGTAACTCTTTTGATCATAACAATCATATATCTCTTGGAGGAACTTGTATGAGTATATCAAATTCGCAGCAAAGCGTCGACCCGCTACGAAACAGCAGCTGCAAGTTCTCGCCACTGCGCTATTGATAATTCCTGGGCGCGCGCTTCTGCCGAAATGCCAGCTTTTTGCAATAGCTCATCGACTGCTGATTTTTCGAGATGCAAGCCACCGGCCAAGCTCGAGCGCAGTTTTTTACGGCGTTCCGAGAACCCAGCGCGAACAACGCGAAAAAATGCTTTCTGGTCGGCCAGCGCCACGAGCGGTGCTTCGCGGCGACGAAGTACCACCACCTGCGAATCAACCTTCGGGGGTGGCGTAAAATATTCGGCTGGCACCTCAATATCGAGGCTCGCCTCGAAAAATACCTGCGCCGACACACTCAACATGCTCATATCGCCAGGATCAGCTGCGATCCGTTCGGCTACTTCTTTTTGCACCAATAATACTGCGATTGATGGTGGATTTGTCGCTTCTGATACCTGCTGGACGATTTTACTCGTAATGTAGTAGGGAACATTGGCGACGACTTTGTAGCCCTCTGGCAGCCCGGAAAGGTCAAATTGGAGGATATCAGTATTTACCACCTCAAGATCTTTACCTGGGAACTGTGCCGGCAATTTACGCGCCAGATCAGCATCGAACTCAACTGCTATTACTTTTTGGGCGCGGCGAAGCAATTCGCTGGTTAGTGTCCCCAGCCCAGGACCGATCTCGAGCACCGTATCGCGTTCGCTCACCTCTGCCGCGTCGGCAATGGCTGCTAAAATATCACGGTCTTTTAGCCAATGTTGGCCAAGTTCTTTTTTAGGCATTAGCGATAAATATCCTGTAAACCTTTTGATCGGCTACATGATGGCCACGGCTTCCAGCCGCGAGACTGATAAGTCAGCCACGCTTTTTCGTCTTGCACCGCAGGAGGTGCTAAGGATGCATTTGCATAGCCTTTATAATTGCCCCAGGTTCGAACGTCGTATTGATACGCCCCATAATATCCATTTCCCGTGTTCGACGTATAGCTCCCCTCGCATGAACGAAGGCGGGCCAACGCTTCAGCAAAACTACCACTAAATGTATTTGCTAGCTTTGTCCCGATAATTTCCACTTGCTGTACTGGCTGTTCGGTTACAACACTCTGGATCGCGGCACGGCTTACTTCGATCCCATTTCGCATTTCGATTTGGTAGGTCACCATCTTTTTACCGTTCCTACCTGGGGTCTGCACTTGTTTATAGCCAACTGGTTGATCAGGCGCCTGAACCTGGCGCGTATCAAAAGCAACTTCCTCTTCTTTTGTTTGCGTCTGCACACCGTTACGCCAAATCGCCACGGTCATACCAGCTGTCATCGGAGTAGCTGCTGGCACCGAAAGCGTATCATCTTTGTCGAGCGTAATCTTTTTGCGTTTCATCATGTCACCCACGGTGGTCTCTTGCGTATACGCGGTCGTCTTTTGCCCATAAAGCTCAAGCGTAAACTCAGTCGCTCTCGTCACCACCATCTTCTGTCCAGCACCATCGGACACAATATCATCACTCGGCTTGAGCGCCGTCTCGTCTTCGTCATGCAGCACCAATCCTACCTCGGCCGCAATACCGCGAGCCGTTTGATGTGCCGTCATCACCTTTTGCCTTAATGCCCCATCAACCACAATAACAGGTCGTGCACGATAGACATTCACTGTATAGTTGTTCGCCTCAAGGGGCGTCGCGACGCGCGGTTCGGTACGGTCATGTTCGTCAAGCGTCATGCCAGCATCTTTGAGCGCTGCGCCAATCGTCGTAGCACGAGTCAGTACTACCTTTTCGTTACCACGATCGTGGATTGTCACGAGTCGCTCGCCAGACCCGGTATCAGCCGCTGCTGCATGCGGCATGGAAACAATTGCCCAAAGAACTGCGCAAAAGACTAAGAATACGCCTGCCAGCACGCTCGCCTCGCGGAAAATAGTCGGTCGTCTCAACAATTGTCTCATCATAGTTTTGTCACTGATTTTTTGCAGTACACTAGTGTTTATTATAACACGAACGCACCAATCCCCAATGGAGGTTACTCATTTCACCGATTTTTATTTATTAAATATTATTGACATTATGTTAACTATATGTTAGTATAGTAACCAGTACCTAAATAGAAGAACGTCATGAAAGAAAAAACCTTCACCACCCGTATCAGCGAACAAGCTACAACCGATATCGCTCGCGAGATTAATACAATCACACCAGTCACCTATGCTGATGTTCGCGGTAGGGTCGAGCAAGATACTGACCATCTGCCAATTAGCAAGAATGGTTTTACAAAGAATCTTTTTACGCCTGAAGATTTTCGACCGTCGACGCCCAATACACAGTCAGTCGATAGCGAAGAAATCACCCATGCAGTCACAGAAATATCACCTGACGCTTATTCAAGAAGTCTGACTCGTGGACTTGGCAAAGTAGCCATACTCCCCTTTGCGACGGTGCGCAAAATCAATGAGTTTTCGGCTTATGCTAGCCTTGAGGCCATGACACGCCTGCCCATGCTTAAGAGTCGCGAGGAGATCCTAGAAGCTCGTCGCGCACGCATGGAAAAATATACGACACGCGAAGGCGACAGTCGTATGACTCGTTTCCGCAAGTATATTGGCCGCAATGCTATTAAGGCGTCAGCCTGGTCTATGACGGGGATTACTGCAGCAGTTGCAGCTAGTCCGCTACTGCGACATATCACCGAGATTCCAACCGTTCACACCGAGATCGCCGAAATTGCCGATATCACCGTTTTAGTCGGTGGTCGCGGTGATAAAACTGGTGACGGTGCACAGAATATGCTCGCCGGTACTGGTCTTCTGACGGGTAAGCTTGAAAAAATCCAATATCCAGCTGGTGTTTCACCGCTGCTAGGCGATCAGGCTACCTCTGACCAATCTGCTGCAATCGCGGCACCACAGATTCTTGATATCGTTAATAAAAACCGTGGCAAAACCATCGACGTCGTATCGTACTCAAACGGCACGCTTGCGACTGATCTTGCCGAGAAAACAATCCGCCAACAAAACGGCGGTCAGTTGCAGGAAGGTATGCGCTCGATTAAACTCGGTGCCCCTGCCGCACCTGATACCGGCGTTTTGCAAAATCAGTTTATTGGCGGCGTCGCCCAGGTATTTGGCGTTTCTAAAAACACCCCGACGAATGGCAGCAATACCATTTACATCACAAACTCAAAAGACCTCTACGGTAACGGTGTCAATCCGTCACTTAATAAGGTCATTGGATCACTATCAGGCAAAGATCATGATTATTCTCAAGCAACAGTCGGTAACGCATCTGCCACTACTACACGTGCTTCAAACGGCGCAACAGCAGTAACTCTTGGCATTGGAGAGCGTACTAGTGCGCCAAGTAAACCGGGTCGGTCAGCCATGATGGACGCAGTCGACAAGGTTGCCCCTGCTGGTAAAAAGCCGGCCAATACCCAAGAATATGTGCAGCCTGTCGCCAAAAACCCAGCACCAATCAATGTACAGCACCAATCACTGGCTCCCGTTGCGCCCCAGAAACCGACCCTGCCCGTCGCTCCTCGTCTCCAAGCGCCTATCAGTAACGAAACGTTCTTACAGCAGATTCACGCACAGCGTAATCGAACCCCACAGCGTACTTAATAAGATATACGTACCCAAACTACGCGCACACTCCGTCTCACCGTAAGAGCACCTAAGAAAAGTCTTCTATCTTTTCCAGCCGCGCGTATTCCGCATTCAGCTTCTTGGTAATACCCTTTTCGAATCGAATCGTCACCGCGAGGCCGTCGACTTCGAGTACTTCACCCGTTCCAAAGGCCGCTGAACGCACGCGATCGCCAATATCAATCATCAGTTCGTCGCTATAAAAATCATCGGTTGGCTCGTAATGCACACTCGCGCTTTCGTCTACGCTCGCAACCGCATCACCCATATCGGCGATAAATCGAGAGACGGTGTTGTAGTTTCGCTGATTATACTGCAAACGACTATGCGCATAGCTCATGTGCAATTCCTCGCGGGCGCGCGTCATGCCAACATAGCACAGACGGCGCTCTTCTTCGAGTTCACTCGGACCGCTTTCGTATACGCGGGCGTGCGGCAAAATGCCCTCTTCCATCCCCACCATGAACACTACGGGGTATTCCAACCCCTTGGCAGCATGCATTGTCATAAGTGTCGCCGCATTGCCATCGGACACTTGGTCGACACTCGACACAAGCGCGACTTCTTCAAGAAATTCGCTAATATCAGCAAACAGTTGCGCTTCAGTCAAAAGTGCCTCAAGGTTCGCTAACCGATCCTCAGCTTGCGGCGTGCCGTCATTCACAAAATCACGATACCCCGTCCGGTTCAAGACCATTTCGATACAACCCGCCGGTGCCGTCTGCGCCTGATACTCAGCCTGCAGCCGACGAAACAGCTCACCCAAATTTGCCAAAAGTGTTCGAGCACGCGCCGGTACTGTGGTGACTTCGCCAACATGCGCCAGTGCCGTCACGATATCCATATCCGTGGTTGATTGCCAAGCAAAAAACCGCTCGACGCTGGTCGCACCGATACCGCGCGTCGGCGTATTGACGATACGACTAAAGCTGACGCGGTCGTTCGGCTGGTAGGCAACTTTCAGATACGCGATCACATCCTTAATTTCTTTGCGGTCATAAAAACGCACGCCGCCTACCAATTGATATGGAATCCGCCGCAGACGAAGCGCACGCTCGATACCAGCGCTCTGCGCATTGGTACGATACAGTACTGCAAAATCCTTGTAGTCGCGCGCGCCGATGCTTTCCTGCGCTACGATACGGTCGGCCACCATACTGGCCTCTTCAGCCTCATCATACGATGCGTGCACCTGCACCGGTGCTCCTTGGCCGCTATCGGTCCAGAGCACCTTATCTGAACGCTGGGTGTTTTTATTAATAACATTTTGAGCAGCCTCAAGAATTGATGCCGTGCTGCGATAATTTTGCTCAAGCTTCACGACCGTAGCACCCGGAAAATCACGTTCAAAATTCAGAATATTCGTAAAATCTGCCCCGCGCCAACTGTAAATCGATTGCCAGTCGTCACCAACCACACAGATATTACGCTCGTCACCAACCATCTGCTTCACAATAGCGTACTGGGCAGCATTTGTGTCTTGATACTCATCGATCAAAATATGCTTGAATTTATCGCACCATTTGGCCCGTACTTCGGGAGCATCACGAAAAAGCCGCACAACCTCAATGAGCAGATCGTCAAAATCAAGTGCCTCTGCCTGTCGGCGCATTGTTTCATAGCGCTCATACAACTCAGCGACTTGACGCTCAAACGGATAATGGGCACGCGCGATCATATCATCAGGTGACTCAAGTTTATTCTTTGCATTCGAAATAGCACCGCTGACCGCACGAGGCTTGATCTGCTTATCACTAACATTCAGCTCTTTCATTGCCTGCTTGATTAAGCTCAGTCGGTCATCCTCGTCATAGATCACAAAACTTGGGCTGATCCCAATCGCCCGACCATCAATCCTCAGTAACCGTACGCAAATACCGTGAAAGGTTCCCATCCACGGCATGAAATTTCGAGGAGGAGCTTGCTCTCCACTCGTGCCTACGGCGGCTCGAGATGGCTCGAGCAAATGCCACAGGCGCTGGCGCATTTCACGCGCGGCTTTGTTAGTAAACGTCACCGCCAATATTTGGTCAGGCCAGACTGCCTGTTGCTGAATGATATACGCGATTCGATGCGTCAGTGTCTTTGTTTTACCGCTGCCTGCGCCAGCCAGTATAAGTAATGGCCCGCTGCCATGCTGTACCGCTGTCTGTTGCTTTGAATTAAGCCCCTCAAGAAGATCCATTAGTACTAGTATATACGAGTATCTAAGCTACGACTACTGCGCGCTTGTCATTAGATATAGTATTGCGCCGCCACCGGCACCAACCACAATAATCACGATGATAAGGACAACCCATAACCAGTTCGACTGCTTAGCAGGATGTGCAACAGGGGCGTGATATTCAGTCGTGTCGTATATTGCGCCCCCCGCAGCTTCAGAGAGTTCAGTTTTAGGAGTTGACGTTGCCGTATCTGGCACTGAGTTTTCTACCGTTGTTTGCTCGACCGGCGCAGCTGACTCCTCTTGCGGAGCCTCCAAGGAAGGTGTCGAAACTTCTGACGACTCTTCCGAAATTTTGTCTACCTGCTGCTCAACGACCTCTGGAATAACAGGCTCCTCTGCTCCTTGCGAAACCAGCGTCTCAGTATGCATATCATCATCAGGCAGTAAATCTGCTTCAGGTGTTCCCGCAAGCTCGATTGCCATCACGTCATCTTTGAGCTCATCTGGCACATGCTCCTCTGGAGTGGGAGCAGCAAGCTGAGGCTCAATCCGCACCGGAGCTGTCGCCTCATCAGGGAAAGCCGGCGCTTGTGGCACGCCACCGAGCGGACGTTTTTTTACTTTTGCGTCAGGTAAAAATGGTGTAACAAGTGGTATCGCCGCTTCTGAATCGGTCGCAGGGTTGTCCTCTTCAATAGCAATAGCAGAACTCTCCTCAAGCGGCTTCACCGCCTCAATAACAGGCTCTTCTTCAGGAGCATGAATAGTATCAACGTCATTGATCGGCGCAAGTACCGGCGCCTCATGACTCACCTTCTGAGCTCCGGGTAGCACCTCGTCTTGTTTTACGATTTGATCACCACGCGAGCCAATCGGATCAACTGGTCGCGTCATACTGTTAGAACGTTGTTTCATATCAGATGATGGATGAAAAACATCCATAAACTGACCCCGACGCTGCGGTGACGATGACATGACTGGCCGTGCCGATTCCTCTTGTCCGTCACTTTTATTCTGCGCTGGCGAGACTAATGGCTCAGCGGGCGTACTCTCGACAGTAAAGTTTGTCTCGCCAGGGAGCGCTTCGGATACAATCTCGGTTGCCTCTTGGCGTTTCACAATTGTCTCGCCCCCAATACGCGCAGCAGCCTGGTCAATAGCACTATAGGAAAGTGGCTGGCCGTCTCCGGGAAGTGTCGTCGGTACCGTTAAAGACTGTGTCTTCGGTCGATCATTTGTATCAGCGTCAGCCGGTACAGAGCCCATGAGCGAATTAACTGCTTTATCAAGCTCGTCGAAGTCGATGTCTTTCATTATACATGTCCCTTTTCGGCATCGCTCTTACGGTGAGCACTCGCAACGATTGACGCAAAATCATGCAGCTTTAGGCTCGCACCACCCACCAGGAGTCCATCAACACCATCAAGCGATAAATACGCATCGGCACTCTCTTTGGTAACGCTTCCACCATACAATACGCGGACTTCCCGCGAAGCTGCAGCTCCAAAAAGATGTGCAACATGCCGACGGATCAAACGAATCGCTTTTGTCACATCGTCAGGCATCGCATTTTTTCCCGTGCCAATCGCCCAGACCGGCTCGTATGCAATCACAATCTGCGCGAGCTCATCCCCCGTGACATTTGCCAGCCCCTCAGTCAGCTGGTCCTGCAATACACCCGCGGTTTCACCGCTTGAACGCTCATGTGTTGTCTCGCCAATACACAAGATAGGAGTGATACGATTACGAAGTGCCGCCTGTACTTTATCTCGAACCTCTCGATCACGCTCACGAAATACGTGCCGTCTTTCGCTATGCCCAACAATACCGTATTCTACAAGCCCACGAAGCTGTGAAGCTGACACCTCACCGGTAAATGCACCAAAGTCCCGCCAATAAAAATTTTGTGCCGCAAGCTTAAATTGTCGACGCTTGACCTGCAAGCTGATCGGCTGCAAGGCAAGCATAGTCGGCGCCACCGCCACTTCAACATCATGATGTACTGCGACCGCTTCACTCAAATGGTGTACATAGAGACTGGCCTCATGTACATTGAGGTTCATCTTCCAATTACCAATGATCAATTTCTTGCGTGTCGTCATGCTATTTTGCTTATGCTTTTCCTAGTTAGTGTACCGCACTTGCCGGGGAGCGTCTAGTAATGTTTCAACACCTGGCAGCTTTTTGCCAGCCATGAGATCAAGGCTTGCGCCGCCACCTGTCGAAACATGCGAAAAGCTCTCTCCACCATGCCCATCCCATTTCAATACAAAATCCGCAGTGTCACCACCGCCAACAACCGATGTAATAGTGGGGTGAGTAGCAAGAGTCAGGGCTACTCGTGCCGATCCATGGGCAAACTCAGGTAACTCTGCATACCCAAGTGTGCCATTCCATACGACCGTCTGAGCATCTTCAACAATCTTTGTATATGTTTCGATACTTTCGTCGCCAATATCAAGAATAATGTCATCAGGACGAACAGCGTTAGACTTGCGGATCTCTCGCTTCGCAGCCGGGTCAATCGCTCCCGCAACTGCCACATCAGACGGTAGCACGATAAACGAATCAACTGCCGCCTCACCAACCTTCTGACGCGCCGCAGCGTATATCGCATCAAGCACATCTTTTTGGCCTGTCTCAACCTTGCTTTTACCAACTCCAAGGCCTTTGTATGCTAAAAAGGTATCCGCCATTGCGCCTCCCACCAAAATCGTATCTGCAATATCAACGAATCGCTCTACGACCTCAATCTTATCGCTCACCTTAGCACCGCCCAAGATAGCAACTAACGGGCGCTTCGGCTGCTTAATGACACTTTCTATCGCCTCGTACTCTTTTTCGATCAAAAGACCCGCCACGCTTGGTACAAAATGGGTAATCGCATGCGTACTTGCATGTGCGCGATGTACTACGCCAAATCCGTCCTGTACAAAAAAGCTTGGTCGCACACTTTTGACAATCGCTTTAGCAAAAGCCGTGGAGTCAGCTTCTTCACCAGGGTAAAATCGAAGGTTTTCAAGCAAGATCACGTTTCCATTCGGAGCGCGACGAATCGCCTCGTGAGCTGTAAATCCTATGACATCTGGCACAAACTGCACTGGCGTCTTCAATAGTTCCGCCAGCCGTTCTGCCACCGGTGCGAGACTCACCGATGCGTCCCAACCCTCGGGTCGCCCAAGATGCGACATGATAACAATCTTACAGTGTTTTTTACGCAGATATTCAAGTGTTGGCAAGCTGGCACGAATTCGCAAGTCATCGGCAATCGTCCCGTCTTTATTAAGTGGCACATTATAGTCTGCCCGTACGAGGACGGTATCTTTTGCACCTAGTGGCAATTCCCTTACTGTTTTTTTATAAAATTTCATTCCCACCATTTCTTTCTTTATTGCGCGCCATATCCATAACCGGCAATTGTATTCGCTTTATGATAGTCGCCTATCTTAAGCGGAGCCACTCCTTGCTTCAGGGCATCAATTGTCGTCACGTAAAGTTCACTGCCGCCCTTTTGAACAAGCACCTTATCATCACCAAGCCAGCCATAGGGCGTAAATTCGCTCGCCTTGGCAATTTCTTGCTTATTTTCGCCTAATCGGTCGCCCGTAAAGAGCACGTTCTTGCCATCACGCGACTCTGACCAGAATACCGTATTACCATTTGGCGACACTAAGAATGTTGGATAGACCGCTTCGTCAAAACTCGCTGGCTTGTCTTTGATTTGCTTATAGTTTCCGTCTTCAACCTCCGCAAATGATTCGCTATATACTGCATCTTTGCTGGTCGATATCTTAAAGTAGACACCTTGCGGTTCATACAGCTTTGCCTCGAGCCATGTCGTTGTCACAGCATCAAAGCCAGCCATGACTTTTTTGTCACCGCCATCAGCACGTACCTGCATAATAGTCGCTTGCTTACCGTTCAGCGTTGTGCGATTTGTATTGTATGCCGTATTCCACATTTTGCCATAGACAATACCCTTGTCGGTGATGTATCCAGTCGTGAAATCTTCCCACATTGTCCCATCTACATCGCTCGCATTTTGGTCAAGCACTGTCACTTTGTCGGTATCAGCGTTATAACTTCTCAACGTTACCTTTCCGGATTTGTAGCCTTTTGCCGGCTCCTGCTGCATTGTCGCCAGGTAGATAAAGCTATGCCCAGACCAGCCTATGAGGGAAATACTTGCACCGTTCTGGTCAATCGGCTTCGTCACACCACTGGCTGCATCAACAATCGATAGACCGGCAGGTTTTGATGCCTCACGTCGAGAGAGAAGCATGAGCTTTTGCCAGTCTCGCGAAGCAAGGAGTGTCGTTGCTCGATCTTCCTCGGCTCCTGTTCCAGCAAGAATTATCTTTCGTTCACTACCATCAAGGTTTGTTTTGACAACATCTATTTTACCACTTGCTTTAGATAAAAAGTGCATAGCCCCTTCTGGTACCAGCTGAATGCCCTTTGTCTCCAAAGTAATCGTCGCTTCATTCAATCGATATTTGTCAGCCCTGACCTTGACCGCTAGTGATTTTTTATCAAGAGGTATCACAACGCGCGCAGTTCCCTTTGTATCAGTCTTGGCAAGCGTTTTCTGAGCACCATCGATAGATGCCCCTACAATTGGATTTCCTGTTACACGATCTGTGATAGCGATGACAATCGGTTTGCCTGTCGGCGTCATATCACTTCGTGCTTTCACTGTCGAAAATACGTCAACAGTAAGTGGCAATGTCGCAGTTTTGTAGTTTTCTTTCTCAAGATGTGCCTCATGACGACCAACCGCAAGCGAGGGACGAATCTCACCCTTCGTGTCAGTCGTATAGTTCTTGCCATCAATCGCAACAATAACTGAATCAAGTGGTGCCTTGCTTGCGGTGTCATACACCGTCACAATCACCGGGCGCTGGACCCATCCAAACGTCGCAAAACGAATGGGCTGCACCAACTGCAGGAGAACAACGATGAGAAGAACACATCCAATCCCCAGTGGAATGACTATCTTACGGCGTTTCCACCATGGGTTTTTGGCTTTGCTCACCGAAGTCGGCACACTCCCGTCGGTTTTATCATCCTTACCAGACTCATGTGAGCTATTAGTCACTTCTACGTCTTTTTCTTCCGCTTCTACCTCGCTGAGCGTACGCTCTTCGGTATCTTTTGGCGTTGGCTCTCCTTCAATTGCACTCACAGCCGCCAATGTCTCTTCGTGCTTGTTTTGCTCGGCTTCGCGCTTGAGTTTCTCAACTGCTACCGCATCATCTTCGGTCAACCCTTCGCCAGTCTTTTCTGCCATGTTTCCACCCATAGTTAATATAACGTCTACGCTTATTCTATCACCTTGCTTATCGCACTGCCAAGATGATTTTTGAGATTCTCGCGATCGACGGCTCCTTCTCCTATCTTCCTGAATGGGCACTAAAAGCGAAGTGCAACCCAACAAAAAACAGGCCTTGCTGCCTGTTTTTTGTTGGGGTGTAACGGTGCCCTGAAGGAATGGTAGGAGAAGGAGTCGTCGATCTTTAGCTCATCTTATTCAAGCACGCGCACGCGAATCGTATCAGTTCCACCGATAAGACCTGGCTGCTTACCGCTCACAATCACCACCGTTGTTGGATCATCACCTTCAAAAAAGCCATCTGCTTTAAGCTCACGTGCTAGTTCAATGCCCGCACGCTCGCCATCTGGGCGAACAAATGACTTGTTGGCATAACTTAATGCCAATTGCTGTGCGGCGCGAGGTTCGCTCGTGACGCTAATAATTGGGAGATCAGGTCGGTGCGCTGCGATATTTGCCGCCGTTGCACCCGATTTTGTCTCGGCAACAATCGCCGCCGCTTCCATATGTTCGCCAAGTTCGACGGCAGCTGCGCTAATTGCATCACGACGTGTCTTTTTGCCGCGCAAAATATCGGTAATTGGCGCCACGACCGCGTGCTCCTGCGTATACAAAATCGTCTTTTTCATCGCCGCAACGGTTTCCAGTGGATATTTACCAGCAGCCGTTTCATCACTGAGCATCACCGTATCAGTGCCCAAAATCACCGCGTTTGCGACGTCGCTTACCTCGGCACGAGTTGGCTCTGGCGCATCCACCATGCTCGCCATCATCTGTGTGGCAACGATACTGAGCTTGCCGTATTTACGACACAGCGCGATAATCTTGCGCTGCACGATCGGCACTACCTCGGCGCCAGCTTCGACTGCCAAGTCACCACGTGCCACCATCACACCATCGCTCGCCTGCACGATTGCCTCAAGTGTCTCGTCTTCGATAGCTGCCTTCGTTTCGATCTTGGCAATGATCTGGGCCGTCGAACCAAGACCGACCAGCAACTGGCGCAAATGGTCGATATCGTCCGCTGATTGCACAAAACTCAGCGCTACATAGTCAATATCTTTACCAGCACCGTACTCGATGTCCTGCATGTCCTTCGGCGTAATAATATCACCGCCAAAATCCGTGTCAGGCAGGTTAATACCTTTACGGCTCATGAGTACCCCGTCGTTTTCCACCTTCAAGCGAATCGCTGTATCCGACTCAATCGCTAGTACGGTCGTGCGGACTTTACCGTCAAAAATATAAATCGGTTCACCCACCTTCACCTTGCTCGCCAGATTATACTGTACCGGCAGCGTTAAGCCATCCTGTGCCTCGGCTGCATGATCAAGCACCAATTCATCGCCTTGCTTGACCGGTGTATCTTCATTGAGATTACCGAGACGAATTTTTGGCCCTTGCAGATCTTGCAAAATCGCCACTGGCTTACCGGTTTTGGCACTCGCCTGTCGAATCCACTCGATCTGCTGATCACGCTCTTCGTAGCTGCCGTGGCTAAAGTTAAGTCGAAATCCATTAGCACCCGCACGCTCCAGTGCTTCAATGGTTTCGTAATTGTTTGTTACTGGCCCGAGTGTGGCCAAGATTTTGGTTCGCTTAAAGATCATTGTCATAAACACTATTGTACCATATCTGTTACCAAGCACGTAACATTGACTTTTTGTCTATAATTTATTATAATAGAAACGTAGACACCGTGTCTACAATACGACCGAAAGGTTTGTCCATGCGTAACACCTCATCGCCCGTCAGTCAGGCCGCAGAGATGGCACTGACCGTCGCACGAGCCGTGTACCGTACCGGCACCGTGATCCTCGCAACCCTCCTGGGGATCGGCCTCCTCTTCATCTACCTGACGCATGCCGTTGGGTGCACCGAGAAGCTGGCCATGATGATCATCGGCGCGCACGGCGGACTCGTCGTGATCGCCATCGCAGGAGCCGTGTTGACGGCCAAGCGTGGCCCGCAGCTGCCCAGGATCTTCAAATGAAGGTTCCCCGGCAGACCAACCCCCCACCGGCGCCCTCCCCACCTCGGGGAGCGGCACCGGTGGGTTTTCAATTGGTGACTTCGGTGTTCACCCTCCCTGAAGCCCACTAAAGGCGAAGTGCACCCCAACAAAAAACAGGCCTTGCTGCCTGTTTTTTGTTGGGGTGTAACGGTGGGTTGAACGGGAGGGTGGATGCCGAAGTCACCAATAGCAGCCTACTCCTTCCCGATCCGCAGCCACCCCTGCTCAATCACCCACCGCAAGCTCCACGGTCCCTTATCGTGTGTTTTATAGCTCCAGTAGAACCAGCCAGCGGTGTGGGTATATGCCGCTAATTGCCGCGCTAAATGATGCCGTAGCAATTGCTCACGCTCTTCGTCGCTCACGTCACGCAGGAATCGCTCGCCAAGCACCGCACTCCATTCACCGATAATCTGTGGCTGCCGCCGCTCCAAGCGAACCGCCAGTCTACCGTGTGCACGCACCAGGCGGAAATACCACGCACGCGGGCGCACTCGACGCAGTGGATCGGCAAACTGATACCAATGCGTGTCCATCATGACCGGGAATCGCTTGTCGTGCCCCCATAGCGCGCCATTCATGAGTCTCGGTGAAAATGCATCATGAAACACAATTACCAGCCCAGGCCGTGCAACAGCAATTATCGCTTCGTACGCCTGCACATAAAATCGCCGCAGTGTTACATTAAACATGCCGCTCTTTGGCTCGTTCAGCAGCTCAATACCCCATACCGTTTCATTGTCTTGATATCGCTTTGCAAGGCGCACCAGCATATCAATCGTCTGCTGACGATGTTCTTTACGTCGAAACCATACCGCCTTGCCAGCACGCCCGCTATGATCATGTCCATTCTGACTACCCGGTGCCGCATGAAAATCAATCAGAACTTTCATATTATATTCACGAGCCCACGCAATCACCTTATCAAGATATCCGATCGTCGGCTCACCCTCTACGCCATCACCGTAGATACCATCAAACACCCAGTAGCCAATGGGAACACGCAGTGCATTAACATGATGTTCGGCCAACCAACGAATATCGGCTTTTTTGATAAACGACACGTGATGGCGCTTGAGTTGCTCGCGACCTTTTGCGGCCATTGCAAGCGTATATTCATCCGCAGCATCACTGCCCGCAAACACGCGTGGCGTCATCCAGCGCTCAGCAACCAGCCAGCCGCCCAGGTTCACCCCATACAAAAACTCTCGTCGTCGATTCATTGCCATCATTATAAGCCACCAGATACGAATCAATAAGTGGCTATGCTTATAAAAAGGAAAAACCCTGGCCGCCGAAGCAGCACAGGGTTTCCTGAACAGACAATATGAAGTTATGTTACGCCGCTAGTACCAGCTGGGCGCCGAAACGGGCTTGGAGCTCCGCTTGATGACGAACTCCGGCTTCTTCACCAGCAGGTTGTTCCGCCAGTACTCACACAGCGGATCACTGGCGCCCCGCGGAATCCGTGCCAGCACATCCGTACGCAGCACCGCCCTGATGAGGTGGTTCCCCTGCAAATGCAGGCGAACCTGAGCGAGGTCAGGACGCGCGCCGCGCTTGGCGAACGGAAGGATCCCCTCCTGACCGTCCGCCAGCGTGACCTTGTACCACAACCTCTCCAGGTTCCCCAAGCTGTCGTGAATCATGCCGATCGCATGCGCGGCCGACGTGAAGTTCGTGTCGAGGACACAGGTGGTCGTCGACGACCTGATCACGGGGATCGTCGAAAGCGCCTCCTTGAGGAGATGGCGATGCTCTCCCCGCAGGAAATCCTGCGGAATGGACGTGTTGTTCATACTGGCGGTGACGTTCTTGCCAGTCTGCGTCTTGCCGATCACCACCGCGCGGGTGGTACGATTGGCCAGTGCGGACTGGTGGGCGTATGTCACGGAAGATGACATGTAACTCCTTATGTTGTTGGTTGTTCAGGAACAAAAATGAGCACACTTGATGCTCATATTCTATTATAACACAAAAACATGTTTATAACAATAAGCTAATATGGAGTTCTGCCCTCTTTCGCTGCCCATGCATCAAACACAGCACGTGCCTCGTCTGATGGCGTAGCGTGGAATGGAATCGTCCGCTCTTCGATTGGCTTTTCGAGTTCATCGTAAATAAATGAATCGTCAAACGCAATCGCCGCCGCATCATGTCTAGTATTGGCATAGTACACTGCTTTTGGCCGCGCCCAATAGATTGCCCCAAGGCACATCGGACACGGTTCGCAACTGGTATATATTTCACAGTCCGACAGATCAAATCGACCCAAAGCTTCTGTGGCCCGGCGAATCGCTACCACTTCGGCATGTGCCGTCGGGTCGTTGCTCACAAGTACCCTGTTGTTTCCCTCGGCAATCACTTCGCCGTCCCGCACAACCACCGCACCAAACGGCCCACCATCGCCACGCTCCATGCCTTCTTGGGACAGTGCGATCGCCCGCTTCATAAAGTCATTCATGCTCTTATTGTATCATCTACCCGTGCTACAATAAGGGCACATGCCCCGTCGTCGTTTCCTCTCTCTTTGCGCGCTCATCATGGCAGCTGGCCTCGGTATTTACGGTGCACTCCTAATCGATCAGTACGGACTTGCGGCACTCATTTCACTTGTCAGCGTCTACGGGGTCACGGCTATCATATTCACCGAATCAAGCCTTCCGATCGGCTTCTTTTTGCCAGGAGATAGTCTGATATTCACAACCGGGTTTCTTATTCACCAGGGTATTATATCGTTTGATATTCATCTTATGGCACTGATACTTTTCTGTGCTGCGAGTATTGGTAACTGTGTCGGATATAGCTTTGGTCGTCACATAGGCAGCCGACTATTCAAGCGCAAAAATTCTGCCGTATTCCATACCCAAAACCTCAAGCGAGCCAAGGCATTCTACCGCCACCACGGCGGCAAAACGCTCATCTTCGCGCGGTTTATTCCGGTCCTTCGTACATTCGCTCCTATTATTGCCGGTACGAGCCACATGAACTACCACCGGTTTTTGTTCTTCAATATTACCGGCGCCTTTATTTGGGCGGTTGGCTATACCTACCTTGGCTTTTTCGCCGGCGCTTGGTCTCAAGCAACTGGTCTTAATATCCAGTATGGTATCCTTGCAATCATTTTCCTTGCCCTACTCCTCCCTATCGCGCAGCTTCTCAAAAGCGGACGGCGGCGTACAGCGATACGTCGCAGCATCAGGCAGCATATTCGAGCGTTCTTCTCCGCTTAAGCAGCCTGCTCCGCAGCAACACTCCGCCGATACACTGGCAAGTCACCAGCCGTCAATGTTGCTGCAACCGCCAAAGTACGGATCAAGAAATCAGCATAAGCGAGCTTCCATACATGGTCGCGATCAGCTGCAGGATCTTCAGATACGGCAATTTCTGCAACTTTATCAGCAATCTGACGACCACGCCACGTATCAACCGAAAATGCCTGCACAATGCGTGGTTTTTCACCGCTTCCAGCATTCTTGATCGTCTCAGTAAAGTACTGCTGGTCGAGCGTCGTCCCTTCGACATCGTTTATGACAATCGTCTCTTCAATATGGTGGCCTGCCAATTCTTTCACGACAGCACCCGAATCAAGAATTTGATCCATCGACTGTTTGCCACTTGCATCAGCAAAATAGCCTGCATCCTGAGCGAGCGTTTCGTATACGCCAAAAGCCTGCTCGATTTCTGGTTGATTCGCCTCGAACGCATCACCATACAAGGCCTTGAGCGTATCTGTAATCTGCGGGCGATACGCGACTGCGTTAGCTGTAATAACAGGGTATTTATCAATTGCTCCACATCCGCAATTCCGCCCCTCGGCATGGTCGTCACTATGTGCGCCATGACTGAATGCTTCCTCTGCCAATTTGCCTGCCATAAGCCGGCGATCTTGACCAACCGTTTGACGTTCTGCAGGCGCGCCATGAATCGTCCGCCACATACTTGCGGCCGTTACCAACCCACCACCAAACACCTTGGCGCGAAGTTTCGATTTACCAAATAATCGTATTTTCTTGTTGCCGTCCTCATCGAGGTACGATTGGATAATCTTTGTCCACGGCCGTCCATCACCACATCCGTCATCATCAACCTCAATTGCTTTAAACGCATTTGGATCATTTGTCAGCATCTCGTGAATATGTCGTGGCGTATCAGACGTCAGGATACCTTGTTCGATCTGTGATTTAACACTAATACCACCCTCGCCAAACCCAAGTCCATTGGGGGCAATCAGTTCTACTTTGGTCGCTCGCTGCTCAGTTTCAGAAGTATTCATAGGTATATGCTCGCTCGTATTCATTGTTTTCCTTTTTTATTAACCAGCTTAGAATTATACTCCTGTTTTTTGCGATGCGAAACAGAAATCCATGCGTTTTACAACAAAATAGTACTCCCGCGGAGAATATCTCGATATATCATCGTCGCGTCCAGAAAAGTAAACTTTTCTGCCCTGCTCCTCGCTATCGAACTCCGATTCTGTCACTTCGTGACGCCCAATCGGAGTTCAATCCCGCAATACTTCACCATGTAAAAACCCCAGACGAGCTGAGGTGTTTACATGGTGATCCCGCGGAGAATCGAACTCCGATTGCCAGGATGAGAACCTGGTGTCCTAACCGTTAGACGACGGGACCTTGAGGGTCAAATTGCATTTTGACTCCTCTCACTCTATCAAAACCTATCCTTTTTTTCAAGATATCTCCTGTTTATTTTATTCTTTCATCATATTATTGACTTTTATGCTTATGTGTGGTAGAATGATAGTAATAGTGAGGACTGTCATGTAAGACACTGCCTCGCGGAGATGAGGAGAATCATTGTGGAACAGCGCAAGCCAATCACGAACGAAAATGTTCAATCACCAGCAGACACCAATACTACCGAGGAGATTCGACAGACTCGTTCAAAAGCCGATATTATAAAAGATATCAAATCTGCTCGTGCAGATCGAAAGACTCGAAAAGCCGAGCGTCGCCAAGGTGAAGAAGCGCCATCTGGCCGACTTCGTAAATTCGGTGGTGCCGTTATGCGCACAATTACCCTTACAGGCGCTAGAGAGCGTTTCGCAACATGGCGCGCAGAGCGACCTGACGAGCCTCTTTCAGCTCGTGTACGCGCACTAGCCAACACCGCCCTCTACCGCGCAGGTCAGCTTGCTCCACCAGCACCTGTTATGCCAACCGCGAATACTTCTCGTCGACGAAAACTTGATGACGAGCAGCCATCACATCCTGACGCCACACCTCTTGGCGATGAAGCCGACTCAACACCGGCTGTTGTTGATGGCGAAGTTATTACGCAGAGCGAGACAGACGATGAAAGCCCAGCTGAAGTAGTCGTTACTCCTGAATACGCTCCGTCTGAGCGCATTACCGCACTCTTTGACCCATATGAAATCACTACCGGTGAAAATGGCGAAGAAATCCGTACACCAAAAGAAAACGGTGCCGAAATCCAACTCTTTGACACAAGCTATCTGAGCCGTGAAGAGGGCGATACGACAGAGCCAACACCGCTTCAGGAATTGACGCGAACACGTGCCGCGCTGGCAGAAGCTTCGTTTGCTGCACGCAAGGGTCGATTCTTTGGCAATAAAAAGCACCAGCAAGCACTTGCCGACACGCAAGATGCCTATCAGGCAACACGTGATCGCTATCTCGAATCGCTGCTTGGTGATCATGACCTCACCCCGCGCGAACAAAGCGAGCTAACCTATACGTTCCTCGAACGTGAAACGGGCGCCCTCGCTGGTGAAGAGGCGCAACACTATCTCACTATGAATACCGATCCCGGACACATGTCACGATTCGGTAAACTAGTTGACCGCTATAACAACTACAGTACTACTAAGAAAATCGGTATCGGTCTTGGCGTTTCAGCCCTTGTTGGCGCGACCCTGTTTACAACAGGTATTGCCGCAGCCACAGCCGCTGGTGCTGCCGGTGCTACGTACGGTGCGCGTGCGGGCATGAATATGTTCCGCGCCCATGCCAATAGCAAGGGTAAGGTATCTAAAGAAGCAAAAGTGTTAGAAAAATCTGCCCTTGACCTTGATACTGACGCATTTACCGAAAAATATGGTGCACTTGATGGTAAAGACAGCAAGAAAAATCGCCGTAAGGTACTCCGCGCAAGCCAGTATGATGCTCGCCAGTTGTCACACGAAATGAATGCCGTCGCCTATGCAGGTACTGCAAATGAAAGCCTCAGCGAATATATGCACAAGGCGAGTGAAAAGGATCAAGCAATAGCAGTTGCTGCACAAGAATTCGCCGCAGCCTCTAGTGACGAAGACAGACTTACTATCCGTCAGCACATCGAACAGCTTGACCAAGAGCGCAATAACAGCACCCTCAACCTTATGCACGCAAACGATGCCAATCGACTCAATGCGCTTGATAAAGACCGCAAACGAGATCGACGGGACAAGGTGAAGGTACTCGCTACAGCAGCAGTTGGTACCGCAGCTGGCGCGTGGGTTGGCCATCTGGGCCATGCCCTAGCGCATGGTGGTGGGTTCGATGCGGTTAAAGATCACTTGCCATGGGGAAGTGGAAACAATAACACCCCAAATCAACTTACGCAGCCTGGCAACAAAGGTACGGTTCCTGGCGTCAGCGGCGGCGAAACAAACCCTGGAGACACGCCCCCAGCAACAAATGGCGGCACACCAATAGAAAACAAGGGTACAGTCCCGCCAATTAGTGACGAGACAACTCCAGGCACAGAAGCACCAAGCACACCACTTGAAGCATCGCCTGAAGCAAAACATCTCTACGGCAACTTCGCCGGTCAAGCCTTTGAGCTTAAGCTCGATGCAGGTGATACCGTTTGGGGTAGCCTACGCAGTGAAGTACTTACCAAAAATCCAGGTATGTCATTCCAAGAAGCCGATCGGATTACTGGTAACATGGTCAAAAGCTTCTCTGATGCTTTCGCAGCAAAAAACCCTGGCTATGTCATCGATTACACAAAACTTCGACCAGGCGACACACTTACATTCAACTTCAGCAAAAAATAACCCTTACGTTTATAAATATTACCCAAAGTTATTGACATTTTACATAATTTGTGGTAACATGAATACAGAAGTGGGATAGTGTGTGAACACCCCCTTCGGCACGTTGAAAATCAGGTTATGTCTTGATGTAACCTGCAAACGTAGCACTCGGCCACTACTATACTTGTAGCGGCCGGGATGCTGCGTTTGCAGCCGCGCTCCTCTACTACGGTAGAGTTGAGCGGAGACTTACACACAAGCAACTCTTTAGTGTTTCATGATTTCTCTTTGGGAATGGCACAGTGCAGCCGCTCGATAGACGGATGTCCTGTGCTGTTCCCAACCTGGGGCAGCACCGCAGCCAGCGGAACTACCAAGTCCCGCGCTGCGGGCCCCAAATTGGAGGAAACATGAAGACGAATCACGAAAGCAGCACGCCACGGCGCGCTGCAGCGATCCCCGGACTGGTGGTCGCAGCGCTGCTGGCATTCATGCTGGTGGCCTGTGGCCAGAACACCAGCTCGCAGACACCGACTGCGTTCGTCCCCCAGGGACAGACGCAGGTCGTCCTCGACGGCAACAAGGTGGTCAATGTCGACTACTCGAGCAAGCTCGAGGTGCCGACCAACACCACCGACTTCCCGGAGATGCCCAGCATCTCCAAGCTGCTCCCCGACTGCGGATTCCTCCGCACCTGGGGAGAGCTCGTGAAGTGTGTCGAGAAGCACGACGCGCAGTGGTACATCAGCGGCATCAACCGCGTGAGCGCCTACAACGGCGGCATCACGTGGGACAAGATCAAGGAATGGGCCAGCTGGGGTGACAACCTCGCCTGGCAGGCCGTCGTTCGTAACGGCGCCACCATCTCCGACGATCAGTGCCGTACGCAGGCGCTCCAGATGATGGGGGATGACGAGAACAGTCGTGCGCTCACCAAGCAGGTGTGGCGTCCGGCCGAGAACGGCTACCTCAACACCTGGCGCACCAACGACGCCACCAAGATGACCGACTTCCTGGACTTCAACACCCAGTGCCGCGTCATCCTGGTGCCGCTCAAGAAGAGCGGCAAGGGCATCGTACAGATCGACCGCGCTCAGGCCGAACTCGGCAATGGCGTCTACGTCGACTGCTACAACGTCACGGGTCACTACAAGTCCGTGCCGGTGAAGCCGGAAGTGTGCCCCCCGGGTACGCCGAACGCTGGCAAGCCGATTCCGACCCAGGGCTGTGCACCTGGTGCACCGTCCAAGCCGGAGACGACCAAGCCGTCCACCCGCACGGAGACCACACCGCCGAGCACGTCGACGACCACTCCGCCGCCGGTCACCACGACCACGACGGTTCCGCCGACGACGACCACTCCGCCGACCACCACTACCCCGCCGACGACAACAACGCCGACGTGCCCGGACGGTACCCCGGTACCTCCGAATGGTCGCTGCGAAAAGGAGACCACTCGAGATCCGGGGCCGAGCATCCCCAGCTCGAACCGACCGAACCCGGTTCCGACCGGTTCGTTCCAGCCGACGCAGCCGCCGAGCCCGACCGGTACCACACTGCCCACGCCTACCGGCACCAGCAGCGTGGTAGTCGTACCGTCCGATCAGGGCGGCCCGACCCAGACCGGCACAGCAACATCCCGCGAGGTGCCGCCGCCGGCTACCGGCGCGGCACCGAGCTCGGGGGCAAAGCCCAACGACTGCGTAGCAGTTCCGGGCATGCCCAACCCGTGCACGGGTACGACGACGGTTGCGGAAGCGCCGAAGTAGCAAGTGTGTAAGTACCCGAGTGGGACATATGTGAGATTACGCAGCCAGCGTATACATCCATATGTCCCCTCGGGACACTTACCTTATACCAAGACACAACCTGATTTTCGTATACGCACACCTTAACAATTTAGGGCGTACCATAAGCATATTTAAATATATAATTGACTTTTTACAAAAAATACTATATAATAGAAGAGATAATAAGTGTTGACTGCATGCGAGATGAGTCAACAGTGAGGAGAAAAACTATGGGAAACGTGTTTAGCATGATTCGCCAAGCATCCCTTCGTACCAAAGCGGTTGTTGCTATGGCTGTTGCGACAGTCGTCGTACCAGCAGCAGTTTTGGCCTGGGGTCCGGATCGACCAACATACACCGTCGCAGTTCCTGCGGATCATATTACTTTTAACTCAATTACCGACAACCCACACGTCGGTGACGAGCGTGGGTTTGTCCGCGTGAAAGACGCAGCAAACACCAACGCTGGCGGCTGGACAGATGAAGTCAACATTCAGCCAGGTAAAGAGTACTTGGTGCAAATGTATGTGCACAACAATGCAGCATCAAATCTTAATCTTGTTGCAGAAAACGTGCGCGTTGCAGCAAATATTCCAACCGAGGTTGGCAAGAAGCTTGAAATCAATGGTTTCGTGAGCGCTGATAACGCAACGCCACAAAAGGTCTGGGATCAGACAACTTTTACCAGCAATCAAGACTTTAGCCTCAGCTACCAAGCCGGGTCTGCTGTTTACTACAACAACAAGCATCTTAACGGCACACCATTGAGCGATAATCTCGTGATGGCAGGCGGTGCACAGGTAGGCTACGAGACAATGAATGGTAAAATTCCAGGCTGTTTCGAGTATGCAGGATACGTCGTCTTCAAGGTGAAAGTTAACACACCACAAACTGCCAACTTCGACATGAGCAAACAAGTCAGCAAGCATGGTGAAAACAAGTGGGTTGAAAACTACGTAGCGCAACCTGGCGAAAAAGTAGACTACCTCATTACTTACAAGAACACCGGTGAAGCTACTCAAGAGAACGTTGTCATCAAAGATACGTTGCCTACGGGTATGACTTACGTACCTGGCTCTACAAAGCTTGGTAACGGTGCAAATCCAAATGGTATTACCACCAATGACGGCATCACGAGCGGCGGTATCAATATCGGTACCTACGCAAAAGGCAGTAATGCTTGGGTAATCTTCAGCGCGACTGCTCCTGCAAAAGAAGCTCTCGCCTGTGGTCCAAACACCCTCAAAAACGTTGCGCGCGTCGAGACAAACTTTGGCTACAAAGAAGATGATGCGAACGTAACGGTCACTAAAGACTGTGAAGAAGTCAAAAAGATCGAGGTCTGTGACCTAACGACCAAGAAAATCGTTACGATTGATGAAAAAGACTTTGACAGCACAAAGCATTCAAAGAACTTGAACGACTGTAAAGAAGCTCCTGCAACGATCCAAGTTTGTAACCTTGCAGACAACAAGATTATCACTATCAACGAGAAAGATTTTGATAGCAAGAAGCATTCAAAGAACCTCGCTGACTGTGAGCAAAAGACTATTCAGGTCTGTGACCTAAACAGCAAGACGATCGTAACGATCGATAGCAAGAACTTTGATAGCAAAAAGCACTCAACCAATCTTGCAGATTGTAAGATGTGTCCGCTTCCTGGCATGAACAACATTCCAGCAAACAGCCCTAACTGTGTAAACAACCCAGTTACGACGCTGCCACAAACAGGTATCGACGGTGGCCTTGGCATCTTTGCCGGCATCGGCCTGTTGACCGCTGGCCTTGGTTACGCCCTTTCAAGCAGCCGCATCCGTTCACTCTTGATCGGCTAAGAGTCTGACCGCTCCAACCACTCCTGAAGCGATTGAAGCCTCAGACACCTCACTCCCCCGTACCAACGGGGGAGTTTTGGTTTGAATATGATATAATATATGTAATGACTAAGCAGAAAAAGAAACGCAACAAAGTGTATAAAGGAAGCATTGCGGAGCGCCCGACTATCACTCGTGTCGCAGCCGTACATCGCTCACGCCCGCACCAATGGTGGGTTGATCACAAACGTGTCGTACGGCCAGTACTTATTGGCGTGGGGGTCGTGCTTGTCCTGGCTCTGATTGTGACTGAGTTGATTCGTCTGCTGGTGCGCTAACGATCGGCAACCTGAAACCAAACGTACTCCCCTCGCCTTCTTTTGATCGAAATATAATGTGGCCGCCATGTGCAGTGACAACTTTTTTAGCAAGAAAAAGCCCGATTCCCGTTCCATCTGGTCGCTGCTTACGCCCGTTTGACGCGCGGAAGAACTTGGTAAATAACTTACTTTGCTCATCAGTCGGTACACCAATACCATGGTCTGTCACGGTGAGTGTCAGATCTTTTTTGCCGTAGCCAAGCTCAACCACAATTTCACTGTCAAGGCGCGAATAGTAAATAGCGTTATCAATAAAGTTCATGATAACTTGGCGAATTTTCGCCTCATCGATCATCACTTCACGGGTCGAGACCGGTCGTACATATGAAAGTTTCTGACCATGCGCCGCAGCTATAGACTGCAAAGTAGCAAGCTCGTCACTGATAATTTCATCAATATTCGCTGGTGCGACATCAATGATAAACTTACCCGTTTGCAGACGAGACACTGATAATAAATCGGCAATCAGATGCACCATGCGCTCGCTACTGGTAAACGCCTCCGCAAGCAGGTGTTTTTGTTGGTCGGTCACTTTCCCTACGTCGCCGTCCATAACCATGCTGATATACCCCTTCACGCTTGTCAGCGGCGTGCGGAGCTGATGGCTCGCCATGCTAATGAATTCATCTTTCGCCTGATCGAGTTTTTGGAGTTCACGATTTGTCCTACGTAGCCGCTGCGTCGCATCAGCCACCCGATGCTTGAGTGTCTCATTGAACTGTTGAATCTCTTCAAACCGCAAACTACTCTCAATCGCAAGCGCCAGCTCTTCGGCGCTTGTCACCAGCAACTGCATATCTTTTTCGTCGTAGTGCCCACCGCCTCGCTTTTCACCCACAAACAAAGCACCGATGCGCTCGTGCTGCACGATCAGCTGTATAATGACCGCCGAGCCGCTGGTATGCATTACCTGGCGCAATAACTCATCGCCATCAAGCGCAAGCTCAGTACGCTCAATCACCTGCGGGAGTCTATCAAGCAAGGTAGTGACAATATCTTGCTGCATAGATTGGTATTTATGAGGTACCACCGAGCCTTCGCGAAAACGCCGCAGCGTACCCTCTTCATCAGTGGCATAGGCAACAATATATTCGGGCGCAAGCGCTTGATCAAGAACCGTAAGCGTTTTTTTGATAAGAGGCCGAAATGCCACTTCATGAGCCGTAATTTGGTTGACCTGTCGTGACATCTCGCGTAGATCGTAGTCATTGCGATAAAAAAGCCGATGCGTCGTACGATCAATAAAACGCTTCAACGGCGTATGCGTGACGGTAATTGCCAGGGCCAGTACTACATACAACAAGGCGACTCCGGTACTGATACGATAGCCTGTCATGAAACTCGTCACAATCACAACCAGTGACCCATACAGCACTACCAGAGATACGACAAGCAACGAGTAGCTAACACTCCGCGCCAATGTCGCACGCATATCAAAGAGACCTTGATGGATGATGGCGTAGAACATGGCTGCAACAAAAATAATCGCACAGGGCGGCCCTACCCATACAAGTGAATAGGTACCAAAAAGCGGCAGGATAAGGTTAAAGAAAGCACCGAATGCAAGTGCAATCTTCATACCGGCAAAAACAGTGATAAGACGACGTCTTTCATCTGGCTTATAGCGTAACCATGCGATACTGCGTAACAAAAAGAACGCAGCGATAGCGGTATAAACAATAAAATACACACAATAGACTGGATACGAGAAGGAACCTAGTGCCACCTCATGTACGCCACCGGGTTTCATCACGACATCCTGAACAACCCGGGTTGGGTCAACTGCTAGATATGCCGCAGCCAAGAATCCAATAAACAACGCAATGCGTGTGACATGCATATCAAAATAGCGACGCGGAAAGTTCATCGCCACCATAATAAGACTATACGGAATCGCTGCTGCCATTAAATAGTAAAAATGTGCCCATTGCGCGGCGATCGGCCGATCACGAGCAAGCAAAAAGAAGGTGATACCAAGTGCCCATAATCCCGTAACAAGCATCAGTATAATCATCCAACGACGCTCTACGGCATGATGACGCGCCGACAGCAAAAGCCCAGCCAACCCAAAACAAATGAGTGCCGAGCAAGCTGGGATAATAGAAAGCAAAAACGTGTAATCCATGCGCTGCTTTTATTATAGCGCTTTTGGTTATTTTCGGGACGATGTAATTGCGTAGACGCCGTAGACATTATCATCTGGTAAAAGCACCGTGACCGACTCGTCTATGTAGCCGACTCGTCGAAGCAAGGCAAGTACTTGCGTCGGTGTTCGCTGAATAACACCCGGCCACCCCATACCTCGTTTGTGCACATGCAAATGCGGGTGCTCTGGGCGCATATTTGTAAATACAATAATCGCCCCCGCTGCAGCGTACGGTCGTAGCGCCGCCAGAAGAGCAGCCGCGTCATCGTCTGCCAGATACTCAAACAAGCCCATCGCCTCGAGAATATGTGGCCGTGCGTGTTTTAGAAATGCATCGAGCGCCTTAGTATCTGTGAGGTCAAGCTGTCTCGTCTCCAGCGCGTCATCGGCAATAGCATAATTTCGTGCTAATTTACGTGCAAAATCAAGAGCTTCACTATCAAGATCAGCAAAAAAGAATCGTTTATTCACATCAAACAGCTGTGCTGCATCAAACGTCGGCTGCCCTGTACCACACGCGATACTCGCCCAACGAAGCGTCTTAACAGGCTTGACATGCTTCTGCAAAAACCAGCTCATCGCATAAGCACGCGACCGAAGCCCGATAGCATCGTAGGAATGTCGAAAGAAGTTCTTGGTAATGTAGTCGATTTTTTTGCCAGCGGCCAGCCGTTTATGATCAGGATTATGAACCGAATAGGTTGCAAATCCACCCGGCATATAGGCTGACCATGCGCGGAAACTCGGTGAAAGATAGATAAGCCGTCGTGCAATATTACCCCGCTGAGTATGAGCCATATCAGGACGTTTGCGCAAATACCTTTCGAGCGTGTTAGCAAAAAGGAGCACCGCCCGGCGTTGTATACGATAGCGAGCTTTCGAGAAACGATCGATCGTATGAAGTTCAATATATTCGACGCCGGCCCGAACACTGCGCTTGTTGACTCGCAATGAAAATTGATCGTTGGTAGTATCATACCGGCGCGACATGATACACTTATAATATGACAAAAATTGCGATTATTGAAGATGATTCTGTCATCAACCAAATGTACCGTATTAAATTCGAGGCCGAAGGGTTTGATGTGCAGGTCGCTGATAATGGTAAATCGGGAATCGAGCTCGTCAAAAATTTTCAGCCCGATATCGTCCTTCTTGATATCCAAATGCCCGAAATGACCGGTGACGAAGCCCTGCAACATATCCGATCGCAGAGCTGGGGCAAAACCGTGCCAGTTATCGTACTGACCAATCTTGGCGCCGAAGAATCGCCAAAAGTATTGCGTACCCTCAATATCCATAGTTACATCGTCAAGGCCGACTTTACGCCAAGCCAGGTGGTTGACCGCGTCAAGCAGGCGTTGTCACTTTAGCTCTTCTAGGCGGTTTATACGCTTAGCGTGGAATCAAAGCCGTTGCCGCACGAATTACATTATCAAACAAGGCGGTCACTGTTAGTGGACCAACACCACCTTTTTCAGGTGTAATCGTAATATCATCGCGTTCGCGCACATCATGCGCAACATCACCAACGATCTTACCGTGCTCAGCCGCAGTACCAGCGTCAATCACAATAGCACCCTGCTTCACGTCATGCGAACGTACGCGGCTTGGCACACCCGTAGCCGCAACAATCACATCAAACGCCTCCAGACTGGTATCATCTCCTTGATCAATCACCGTCACATCATAGCCGCTTGAAAGCCAGCGCTTTGCAAGCGGCGCTCCGACAAGTCGCCCGTTCCCAACAATGGCGATTTTTTTACGCATCAGGTCAATACCATATCCTGTCACGAGCCAATCGATTGCAAGTGGCGTCGCAGGATCAAGGATCGCATGTGCACCAAGCCCATCAACGTCCTTTTCAGGTACGACGCGTGAAACAAGCGCATCAGTCTGCGATGGATCGGCGAGTGGCAGCTGAATAATGATGCCATGCGTTGAGCTATCTGCGTTCAGGCGATCTATTACTCCTTCGGCGTCTCCTTGGTCAACTTTATAGACCTCAACATCCACAAGAATGTCCGCACCGTACGCTCGTTTGAGCGCAACATACGAATCAATGACCGGATTATCGGTTGTCTGTACAATCGCCAGCTTCGGCAATATCTTATGCGCCTGGCGTAGTGCCCGTACCTGCTTTGCCTGCCGCACCTTCACGAAGTCAGCCAACTCACGTCCATTCAGTATTTTCATCCTTACTAGTGTAGCAAACCGCTCAGCATGCTACAATGTAGCTATAAATAACTATTCTCTGAATAAGGAGCCATATGGATTATTCAACAGATTACTACAGTAGCAGCTCATCACTATCATCAAGCGAAGCAGCAGGACTCGCCGTTTTTGGCATCGGTATGCTTTTCTTTTTCCTTGTTATTGCCCTCATATCATACGCACTCCACGCGTTCTTCTTGTCGCGCATCTTCAAAAAAGCGGGTGTCGAACAGTGGATTGCATGGGTGCCTTTCTACAACACATGGAAATTGCTTGAGCTGGGTAATCAGCCAGGATGGTGGTCAATTCTCGCGCTTATACCATTCGTCAATATCGCTGCTGCGGTGTTCCTCTATATTGCTATGTACCATGTTGGACTTAAACTCCAGAAAGAAGGTTGGTTTGTCCTGCTTGCCATCTTTGTGCCGACTGTTTGGATGATCTGGCTCGCGTTCGACAGCTCAGAGTGGAACGAAGCAAGCGAAGGCGTCGCCGCAGCTCCTGCGCCCGTAACTCCCCGACCAGCACCGGTCGATACCGACGAGGCCGACAAAGAATAACAGCCGCCTCTTTTGAACGACACGCCCGCTCCCTCGAGCGGGCGTTTTGCCGCTAGCCTCTTGCAAAAACCGTGTATTTTTGCTATAATGGCAACTGTATTCTTCGCACAGCAGCGATGAATACTCATTAACAAGTCAAACCATATCACAGCAGCGACATGGTTATGATCGTAATGCGGGCCATTAGCTCAGCTGGTTAGAGCACCTGCCTCTTAAGCAGGGTGTCCTGAGTTCAAGTCTCAGATGGCCCTCCAAGAAAAGTCCACCCTTCACTGGGTGGTTTTTTCTTGGAAGATAAAAGAGGGACGAACCAACTAAATAAATCACCGCGTATCGTTGATACGCGGTGATTTACTATGTAGAGCCATACGGTTAGAAGCTTATACTACCACTCACCGTGACATTGACCGGTACGACCGTATCGGAAGCGCCCACTGGATATGGCTGATTACTCAAGATGCCCTTGAGGCCAATCTGCCCAAAATCGTTTTTACCCCAACACAACATTTTACCATTTGAAATACTACAACTTGTCGCAGCCCCGACAGAAACCATAGTAGTCATCTGACGATTCTCGATACCATCCTCAAACATCATCGAGCCTCCGTAACCTTCTGCAGAGCTGTTTGAGACGCCTGGCGTACCTACAAGCCGTGGAACAGGCACCCTATTGCCACCGACAGGATTCTTGTTATTACCAAGACGCCCATTCTGCTCTTCACCCCAACAGTAGGTTTTGCCATTGACCGCTGCGCAGGCATGCTCGTCGCCAGCGCTAATGCTCAGTGCTTGCTGCGAACTTGGATCGCCTACTACTTTTGTTGGCACATTTTTATCAGGCGTTGCATCAGTCTTTGGTACATAGCGGATAGGTGGCCACTCCCATACGTCCTTGTAACCTTTTTTGGTTTGAAGCGGCCAAATACCAACTAAATCATAGCCATCACACCCGTTCGGGTTGGCCGGAGAGTTCACTGGCCACCCAACAGCATCTTTCCATTCGCAATCTTTTCTAACTTTTACTTGCGGATCTTGCACCGGTACTTGGATCGTCTCAAAGCCCGTTCCAAGCTGACCTTTATCATTTTTACCCCAGCAGCTTGTGATACTGTTTATGATGCCGCAACTAAAGTTCTTGCCTGCAGTGATTCCCGTAAACGCAGCGGTCAAACCTTCTGGCGAAACAGCGGCGGCAGTACCTCCTGTAATCTTTACTGGAGTGCGACTTTCGCCACCCGTCAAGCCATTACCCAACTCGCCATTTGTATTACTGCCCCAGCACCAGCCGTCACCTTGCGCAATCGCACATACATGCTCCGTTCCAACGTCCAGTTTAGTAGTTGTCATATTATAGAAGTTTGTCTCGCGCTTATCGCGATTAGTTGTACCGGTATCTTGACGCGCCGAGTATGCGCCAACACGGACCGGCTCGTTACTCGATGTCATCGCCGCATTATTATTACCGAGCTGACCCTTACTATTATCACCCCAGCAGTACGTATGCCCATCGGCGATCGCACACGTATTTTTCTCACCTGCACTGACCGCCGTCACGCGCGACTGATCACCAAATACTGGTATAGAGGCACCATTTTCGTTCGTCATAATTGTCTTGACTCGCTTTGGCTGTGCTTCGTAGCTATTCGCGTCATAGGTACCCCCTACGCCAAGCTGACCTTTATCA
>JASLDG010000017.1 GCA_030146045.1 Candidatus Saccharimonadales bacterium
GGGTCGAAAAAGCAGATAAAACGCAGTATTAAAAAACCGAGGAAAAGTCCTCGGTGGGTGACAGAAGATGGCTCTGACGGAGCGCACGGATATGTGCGCTCCGTCAGATGATTAGACTTGACTCTGAAGGTGCATCTCAAACTCGCGGTCGATCGTTTGGATGTCGATCGGTGCCGGATAGGGGCTGATCGGGCCTGAGGGTGCAGTATTGAGGACGTTTATACGATACCAGTGTGCGAACAGGAGTCGTGCATTGGAATCATGACGGACCGAGACAATCGTTCCGTTGATAGGAATCGTCACGAGAACGGCGTGCCCTCCTTGAGGGTATTGCTTCGCGATCTCGATTGCTTGCTCGATGGTGCTCTCGACATTTATATTATCGGCCGGCTCGAGCTCGATCTGTTTGATCTTGATGGGATAGAGAGGCATACCTGCTCCTTCATGTCGAAGTACTCCCTCGGCGAGGGCTGTGCAAATATTAACACTTTACGTACTATAAGTCAATAGTATGACCCTTACGCTTGCCTCATGCCCGCTACCTCTGTACGCTAAGGGTATGAATGTAAGGCAGTCTACGGATTTTTTGTACGGAGTCAATCTGGGTGGCTGGTTGGTGGCAGAAAAATGGATGACTCCACGGCTCTTTGCGGGGATAGAAGCGCACGATGAATATACACTCGTGCAGTCGAAGCAGGGGCGAGAGCAACTGGCGGCCCATCATCGAACATTTATCCAGGAGTCCGATATCGAATGGCTGAAGGATCACGGCGTCAACGCTATACGTGTACCGGTCGGATATTGGGTGTTTGATGGTGTGTATGATGACGAGGTAGAGGGGGAGCCTACTGTCGACTATCTTGATACAGTCATAGATTGGGCTGAAAAACATGGGCTTCGCGTCTTGATTGACCTTCATGCGGCACCGGGTAGTCAAAATGGACACGATCATAGCGGTCGTGTCGGTAAGGCTATGTGGTATAGATCAGCTCAGCATCGCAAAAAGACCCTTGATGTGCTCGCGGGGATCGCTGAGCGATATCATGAGCGCGAAACAGTATGGGGGATTGAACTGCTCAATGAGCCGCGCATGGGGCTATTTCAGGTGAAGCTGCGAGCTTTTTATAGGCAGGCCTATGCGGCAATTCGTGCCGTAGGCCGGCCAGGCTTGGTTGTGGTATTTCATGATGCGTTTACGCCACGACTGATGAGCGGGGCACTTTGGTCATATGATCCGAAATTTCCAGTTATGATGGATGTCCATTGGTATCAATTTCTCGATGTATGGCGACGTGTGCGACCACGAGCGTGGTATTTTGGGTTCGTCTCACGGCGCGGACGCCTACTGGAGCGTATACGCCCACGCCATGGGGTGATTGTTGGTGAATGGAGTGCAGTGCTCAGTCATGAATTTCTACACGGAACGGATGAGGCAACTCGTCTTGCATGGCAGCGCGAGCATGTTGCGCGTCAACTCGCAGCATATTCGATGCTTGATGGGTGGTTTTATTGGAGTTACAAGACAGAAGGTGAGGGTGAATGGAATTTTCGGTCGATGGTGGAACAAGGATTTTTGCGTCTCGACCGATAGACCCTCGCCTAACAGAGGAAAATATGCTACAATAAAGATATGACAATGATCTTTAAACGCACAAAAATCTTGGCCACTCTTGGCCCAACAACAAATACATACGATATGATCGAACAACTTGAGCGTGCTGGCGTCAATGGGTTTCGTCTCAATTTTAGCCACGGTAGCTATGAGGAGCGAGATCAGCAGATTGAGTGGATTCGTCAGGCAAGTGACAAAACCGGCAAGCCGGTAGCTATTTTGCAGGATCTCCAGGGGCCGAAGATTCGTCTCGGTAACCTGGTTGATAATGTCACTGTAGTAGCGGGTGACGAAATCGTACTTGACTATGCGGCTGAGCATGACGGCATGACGCTTCCTGTACAGTACAATCTCGCAACCAAGGTGAAGGTCGGTGAACCAATCTATATCTTTGATGGTAAGGTCCGCACGACAGTCCTTGAAATCCCAAGCGAGACGGCAATTCGCCTCAAAGTAGAAAATGATGGCGTCCTTATGAGTCGTAAGGGTATTAATTTGCCAGATACGGATTTTGGTGGAGATATTATCACACCAAAAGATATGCAAGATATCGAATACGGTGCTACAAAAGATATCGACTATGTAGCCCTTAGTTTCGTGCAGTCATCGGACGATATTGATCATCTACGTCAGCTACTTGTCTCGCTCGGATCGACGGCGCAGATTATCGCCAAAATCGAGACCAAGGCTGCAATTGAAGACGCAACTCTCGAAGCAATAGTAAAAGCAAGCGATGGAGTGATGGTCGCGCGCGGTGATCTAGCGGTCGAAGCGGGTGCTGAAATCGTGCCAATCGTACAGCGAAAGATCATCGCACTGTGTCGCAAATACGGCAAGCTCAGCATTGTCGCGACGCAAATGATGGCAAGTATGGTTGACGCACCAGAACCAACTCGCGCAGAGGTAAGTGATGTTGCGAGTGCCGTGATTCTTGGTGCTGATACGGTGATGTTGAGTGACGAGACTGCCAATGGCAAGTATCCACTCGAAACTGTTGCAGCGATGAAGAAAACAATCCTCTATACTCAAGAGCATGCGGTCGTTGCGCCAATTACAGATATCTTGCGCGGTAAGAAAACGAGGCGAGATGCGATAAGCCTGGCTGCTGTCGAACTAGCTGAGCAACTTGGAGCAAGCGCGATTGTAGCGGAGACAAAATCGGGTGGTACGGCTGCAAACATCGCTGCCCACCGTCCTGACCTTCCAATTATTAGCGTTACGAGTGAAGCGCGTGCAGCACAGCAGTTAGCATTGAGCTACGCTAACAAGTCGTTTGTTCGTCCCGATGGTGAAAAAGCTGGCTATGAGCTAGCTCGTGAACTTCGATCTGATGGATTTTTCCAAACCGGCGAGCCGGTGACTGTTGTTGTCGTGAGTGGCAAGCAGCCTGGATTGATTGGTGGTACGGATACAATTCGAGTGCGCGTAATAGAGTAACCAAGCGTTGTAAAAGTTTTGTTATTTATGCTCCAATCTGCTATCATAAGCGGTAAGGAAACGGAAATTCGTCCGTGGTGGAAATATGACGAAGAAAAATGAATCACACGAGCTGTCAAAGACCGATCGGGAAGCGGTAGAAGAGCTCAAAAAAGAAGCTGAAGTCAAAAAGGATCAGGTTCATGATGAAAAGATGGAGGATGCTGGTACTGAACCTGCTGCTTCTGTTGAAACAGAGCCAACGGCTGAGGACAAAGAAGCTGCTGAATTGAGTAAGATCGAAGCAGTTGAGTTTGAGGTGCCAGAGGGCGTCGATCCTAATCAGCCTGTCACATATACTAAGCCGCTTGCTATAGCACCATGGTGGAAGCAGCCAAAATGGATCGCAGCCTTGGTGGGTGGAGCCGTTTTTGTACTTTTGTTTCTGCTTCTTTTGGTTCCAGCAGTACGCTACGTCGTACTGGGTAATCTATGGCACCGAACAGTTACGGTGGCAGTGTATGATGCTACTGGACATGTGCCACTTCGCGACGCAACTGTGACGATCGATGAGACCAAAAAGACAACTGACGCAAGTGGAAAAGTCTCATTTTCGCTACCGCTTGGTATGTATCATGCGATTGTCAAAAAAACGAATTACTCTGACAGCAATATTGACATGACTGTTGATATATTGTCACGTACATCATATACCAGTGATCTTGCCGCAACAGGTAAGCAGATCGATGTCACTCTTACAGACCGAGTAACAGGCCAAGCTGTGGCCAATGCAATGCTTATGTCTGGAGAAAAAACACTCGCAAAGAGCAACGCAAAAGGCCTACTGCG
>JASLDG010000033.1 GCA_030146045.1 Candidatus Saccharimonadales bacterium
GTCGCGGCATTTGTGTTGCAGATTATTGGCATTTTTACGCCGATTCTTACTCAAGTTGTCATCGACAAAGCTTTGTCGCATCATAGTGTTTCAACGCTTGATGTGATTGTAGGCGGGCTTGTTATTATTGCTCTTTTTGAAACAGTATTGGGTATTGCTCGTACCTATGTATTTACCCACACGACCAGTCGGATTGACGTGATTTTAAGCTCACGATTGTTTCGGCACTTGTTTGCACTCCCACTTCGCTACTTTGAGACCCGACGTGTCGGCGATACGGTAGCGCGCGTGATGGAGCTCGAGCGTGTACGGCAATTTTTGACTGGTGCGCCAATGACGACGCTGATCGACATGAGCTTTATGTTTGTGTATGTTATCGTCATGTTTATTTATAGCCCAGTGCTCACATGGGTCGTACTCGGGAGTCTACCGTTCTTTATTATATTATCTGTGGCGGTCACACCTATACTGCGGCAGCGACTGAACGAACGGTTCGATACGGGCGCAGAGTCGCAGTCGTATTTGGTCGAATCGGTTACTGGTGTCCAGACGATTAAGTCATTTGCACTTGAACCGCAATTGCAGAAAAACTGGGAGGGCAGGCTGGCAAATTATGTACGTGCAAGCTATAAATCGGCGATTCTTTCGGGTAATGCTGGGAGTGTTGCGCAGCTTATCCAAAAAGTTGCGGACATAGCATTGCTTTGGTTTGGCGCACATTTGGTAATGTCGAACAGTCTGACTATCGGTGGACTTATTGCATTTCGTATGCTGTCGGGACGAGTGAGTGGACCGATACTGCGCTTAGTGCAGTCATGGCAGGATTTCCAACAGACAGGTATTTCGATTAAGCGGCTTGGTGATATATTCAATAATAAACCTGAGCCGGTTGTCGATCCGTCGAAATCGCAATTACCGGCAATTCGCGGCGATATTCGATTTGATAAAGTGCGGTTTCGATATAGCCCAGAAACACCAGAGGTGATTCGTGATATGTCGTTCGGTATCCGGCCAGGAACGGTTGTCGGCGTGGTTGGTCGTAGCGGGTCGGGCAAGAGTACTCTCTCTAAGTTGATACAGCGCCTCTACGTGCCCGAGTCGGGCAAAATTTTAATAGACGGTGTTGATATTGCGATGACCGACCCGGCATGGCTGCGACGACAGATTGGAGTAGTGCTGCAAGAGAACTTTTTGTTTAACGCAAGTGTGCGTGACAATATCGCCGTTCATAAACCTGCCGCAAGTATGGAGGAGATTGTGAGTGTTGCCAAAACAGCTGGTGCACATGAATTTATTCTTGAGCTTGCCGAAGGCTATGATACGCAGGTAGGTGAAAACGGCGAAGGTTTATCGGGCGGACAGAAGCAACGGATTGCGATTGCTCGTGCGTTACTCCATAATCCGAAAATTTTGATATTCGATGAGGCAACATCGGCGCTCGATTACGAATCGGAGAATACTATACAGAAAAATCTCAAGCAGATTACGCGTGGTCGAACAGTCATAATTATCGCACATCGTCTTTCGACACTCAGGGATGTCGATAAGATCATGGCGATTGATAATGGTGTGCTTGTTGAGTATGGTCCGCCAAAAGCGTTACTTGCCAAGAATGGCTTGTACGCGTACCTATACAAGCAACAAGGAGGTGATAATGGGGCTCTATAGTCGGTGGAAACAGCGAAAGCTTCGATATGAATTTTTGCCTGCGGCCGAAGAGATTGTCGAAACGCCTGCTTCGCCATTTGGCTATGCCATTATTTGGTTGGTTTTCTTGTTGGTTGGCATTGCGCTTCTGTGGTCGTATTTCGGCAAGCTGGATATTGTCGCGACGGCGGTAGGCAGCGTCGTTCCAGATGGAAGTGTGAAGACGGTACAGGCAGCGAGTGCAGGTATTGTTGAGGATATCAAGATTGCGGAAGGACAGAAGGTGGTAAAAGGCCAGGTAATAGTGCAGTTACAAAACGGTGGACTGCGATCTGAAGCGACAACCATTGAAAAGGCATTAGCCATAGCTAAATTAGAGAGGGATATTGATGCGACGCTTGCACACGGCGGTGATCCGGGTGAGCTCATTGCGAGCGCCGACATAGCAGATGATGTGCGGCAGCATTTGCGTTCTCTTGCCATCTCGAAAACGGCCACGAGACAGGCGCAACAGCAGGCTCTTGCAAGTAACGTAGCCGGGGCGCAACAACAAGCAAACGCCAGCCGTCAAGCGCTACAAAATTCGCAAGGCTCGCTGCAAAAACTGCGAGATAGAGAAAAGGAACTCACACAAAGCCTCGAAGGAGCAAACCCACTTGTAGAAGCGAACATCCGGAATGAGGTACGTTCGGTGCAGGCGCAACAATCAACGCTTGAATCATCGATCGCTTCGCAAAGCCAGCAAATCGCACAGATGGATCTTGGTGTTAACCAGGCAAATGACAGGGTGCAGGCATTCCAGGCTGAACAGGATGCATCGGCCTATGGCGGCGTAGTGACGAGCGACAAAAAAGTTGCTGAGCTCGAAGGGGCATTAATAAAAGCTCGACAGGCGATTGACCAGCTGACGATTACCTCACCAGTCGATGGTCGCGTATTATCACTGACTACAAAAACAGTTGGCGGGGTGGTCGGAACAAGCCAGCAGATTGCTGAAATTGTACCGGGAGAGGCGCAGCTTGTTATCGATGCGGTTGTTCAGAATAGGGATATTGGATTTATTCGAGTCGGGCAGCCTGTGGTGGTGAAAGTCGATACGTACTCATTTCAACGATACGGCTATTTGAACGGAACAGTGAAAGATATAAGCCCTGATGCTGTTCGTGACGAGAAGCAAGGGTTGGTATATAAGGCAAAGATTGCTATCAAAGATGATGCGACATCGAAAAACCGCCGCATTACGATGACGCCTGGCATGTCAGTAACGGCCGAGGTGACGACGGGCAAGCGGCGAATTATTGAATTTTTCCTGGATCCGCTTATGACGCATATCGATACTAGTCTTGAAGTGCGGTAAATAAACCGTGCTATCATAAAAGTATGAAAGCAATGGTAGAGGTGCATGAACTAACCAAGGAATACGACGGCAAGCGCGTTGTTGATGGTATCAGTTTTGATGTTAAGAAGGGTGAAATTTTTGGAATTTTGGGACCGAATGGTGCCGGTAAGACAACGACGCTCGAAATGCTAGAGGCGCTCCGACCGATTGATGGCGGTTCGGCGAAGATTAACGGGGTCGACGTGGCAAGTAATCCCTACAAAATTCGATCGCTGATTGGCGTGCAGCCACAGACGCCAAGTTTTGAAGAAAAAACAAAGCTCACGGAATTGATTGAATTTTTTGCGGCGACGTATGGCGAGTCGGTCGATAGTAAAAAGTTTCTGGAAGAAGTACAGCTGCTCGATAAAGCCAATAATTATCCCGAACAGCTTTCTGGTGGTCAGCGCCAGCGTTTTAGTATCGCGGCCGCATTGGTGCATAACCCCAAAGTATTTTTCCTTGATGAGCCGACGACCGGACTTGACCCGCAGGCGCGCCGCAATTTGTGGGAGCTCATCGGCGAAGTGCGCGACCGCGGCGTGTCGGTGGTGATGACGACGCACTATATGGACGAAGCGGAGATTTTGTGTGACCGAATTGCGGTGATGGACGGCGGCAAGATTATTGCCCTTGATACACCGAAAAATCTTATCAAAGCTCTTTTAAAGCGCGGCTTTAAAAAGAAGCAGCATGTTGAGCAGGCGAATCTTGAAGATGTGTTTATCGATCTGACCGGAAAGGAACTACGGGACTAATATGGAAAAAATACGACGTGCGCTACTGCCGGTATTTGTATTCGCAAAAATCGATACCAAACGATTGTTTCGTGACAAGCTGGCAATCTTTTTCACTTTTTTGTTTCCGTTGATTTTCTTGTTTGTGTTTGGTGGTATTTTTGGCCGGTCAAGTGATGTTTCGTTTAATGTTGCAGTGATCAATCAGTCGCACAGTGAGTTTGCTAAAACCTTCACTAAGCAGCTGACGGATAACAAGATGCTGAAATCCAAAAGTGATATTACCACAAAGGCACAGGCCGAGGAGGCGATGAGCCGTAGTCAGATTGATGCCGCGATCATACTGCCTGATACATTTGGTGATGTCAAACAAGGGCAGCAGTACCCAAGCGGGCAGGCGCAGATTCTCTACAGCCGCAATAACGAGCAGAGTGCCCAAACATTAGTTTCGGTGATGCAAGGTATTTTTACTGGCATTAACACGAAGATGGTAGGTGCGCCAACTGAACCATTTACGGTGACAAGCAAATCGACAGGCAAGGAAGGCCTATCGAGTTTTGACTATCTATTTGCTGGTTTGATTGGCTTTTCAGTGCTTGGTATGGGGCTGTTTGGCCCAACCAATGTCTTTCCACGATTGAAGCAGCGCGGTGTGTTGCGCCGTTATCACACGACGAGCCTTAAGGTATGGCAGTTTGTGGTTGGTAATATTTTGTCGAACTCAGTAGGTGCACTGCTATCGATTAGTTTTATGATCATCGTTGCGCTCACGGTGCCGTTCTTTAACGCACATTTACAGGGTAACCTGCTTGAGTTGGCACTGTTTGTGATTTTGGGTGCAGTGGTAATATTTGGTATTGGCCTCGCGATTGGTGGCTGGGCAAAGAATGAAAACCAGGCGGCGCCCCTATCGAACCTGGTGTCGTTTCCGATGATGTTTCTATCCGGAACATTCTTCCCACGATTTTTGATGCCAGAATGGCTTCAGACGGTATCGGCGTTTTTGCCACTGACACCGTTTATCGATGGCGTGCGCATGATTATGGTCGAGGGTCGACACTTGGTAGATGTACTGCCGCAAATCGGCATGTTGGCGGTATGGGGTATCGTCATCTATCTGATTGCCTTTAAAGTGTTCCGCTGGGAGTAATTTGTAAGGTCTATAGAAATGAGAGAAGCCCCGCGCACCATGAGCGCGGGGCTTCTATGGTGAGCGGGGCTTGGAGTTACTTGCCGGTGACGGCTTTGGAGCTGCACTCCGCACCAGTGATGTCGGCGAAGCGGTCATCGCGGGAACCGGGAGCTCCTTCGACCGTCACGCGAACACCAGCGTGCGCTGCATCTCGCGAGAAGAGCGGCGTATTAACGACCCCTCGCCCTTTTACTAGCAGTAGACTGACTGCGTTGTTGGCGAGGGTAACACCGCCTGCCGTCACCGTAACCATGACATCACCTTCGGTGGCGTTGTCGACGGGCAGGCTGAGGTACATCTTGCTGGTGTCGGGGTTGTTACATCCGAGCTGGAGGATGACGGCATAGCCGTTGTCCAGTGCGACCAGGTTGGTGAACGTGGCCTTGGCCGGGTGCTGCGGTGCCGGTGGGTTGGCGCTGCACGCAGTCAGGGGCACCAGGGTGAACAGTCCAGCGGTGGCGCAGGCGATGAACGCGCGGTTCTTCATAAGTACTCCTAAGGTACGAACGCTCAGATAGGATTTCTATTGAGCATACGTACATTATATCACAAAAAGCAATAAAAAGCAATAGTATATAATAGAATCTATGACAGCTATTACCACCAACGACGTGCAGGCACTGGCACGGCTGAGTAGTTTGCAGCTTGGCGATGACGAAGCGGCGGATCTTACACAGGATATACAGAATATTTTGAAATACGTTGAGCAACTTGGCCAGTTAGATACCCAGGGTGTCGAACCTACCTATCAGGTGACAGATCTCAGTAATGTATGGCGTGACGATATTGCTATGCAGAATGATGTGTCTCGCGATGAGCTTCTTGCTCTCGCGCCTGAACACGCAGATGGCCATGTGAAAGTTCCGCAGGTGCTATAAGTATGGTGGTGATTGCAGATTTCTCGGCAGAGACAGCCGTTCAGAATGTCACCGATGCACTTGAGCGACTCAGGCAGTTGGAAGGCAAGCATGCGGTATTGGCAACAACTGAAGCGCGAGCACTTGAGCGTGCACGGCAAGTAGAGGCGGGCGCTATTACAGGGCGTCTGGCAGGCGTGCCGTTTATGGTGAAGGATAATTTTCTTGCGTTTGGCGCTCCAACAACCGCTGCAAGCAAGATGCTTGAATGCTTCGATGCACCTTTGCAAGCGACGGCTGTTGAGAAGCTTGAGGCAGAGGGCGCGATTTGTATTGGCAAGACAAACCTTGATGCGTTTGCCCATGGCGGCAGTACCGAGAATTCAGCGTTTGGTCCGACCAAAAATGCCCATGATGATACTCGTGTCGCTGGTGGTTCGAGCGGTGGTTCAGCAGTTGCGACAGCACTCGGCATTGTACCATTTGCGCTCGGTACCGATACGGGTGGTTCGATTCGTCAGCCGGCAAGTTTTAATGGTGTGGTTGGTGTCAAGCCGACGTATGGCACGGTGAGCCGCTACGGTGTTGTCGCAATGGCCAGTAGCACCGATACGATTGGTACGTTTGCAACAACTGCCGATGATGCTGCGTTAGTGATGGACATTATGGCCGGGCGTGATACACGAGATATGACCACTCTGCCGGACTTTTTCGTGCCGATGACTGAAACGCCGAAAAGTTTGAAAATTGGTGTTATTAAAGAGTATATGGCTGACGGTGTAGATACAGAAGTTCGTGCGCGCGTTGAGGAGTATGTTGAAAAACTGAAGGCAGATGGACACACGGTCGAGGAAGTGAGTCTATCGATGGCTCAGCATAGCCTGGCGATGTATTACATTATTGTACCGGCTGAAATTAGCAGCAACTTGGCACGATACGATGGCGTTCGCTACGGGCTTCGTGCCGAGCAGCCGCAATCCCTTGCGGAGCTGTATGGCCGCTCGCGTGATCTTGGCTTTGTGGCCGAAAACAAGCGTCGCATTATGATTGGCAGCTATGTGCTCTCAAGTGGATATTTTGATGCGTATTATCAACAGGCGCAAAAGGCTCGGACGCTCCTGATTGATGAATATAATGCCTTATTTGCGCAGTATGATGTGTTGGTAGGACCGGTAAGTCCGACACCTGCTTTTACGCTTGGTGAAAATACGAATGATCCGGTCAAGATGTATCTAGCGGACATCATGACGGTTTCAGCATCGCTCGCGGGTCTGCCGGCACTTAGTGTACCGGCGGGTGTGACAGACGAGGGCTTGCCAGTTGGCGTTCAGTTGATTGGCCAGCGCCAGGCTGATGCGCTCCTTCTTGCGTTGGCACGTACACAGGAGAAAATATAATGGATAGTGCAGTGCTTATACTCTTTGTAGCAGTATTTGTGATCGCAGCATTGATTGTGGTGATCATGATTTTGACGAAAAAAGGCGGCATGGTACTTGATGTTGAGAAGTACCGTAGTCGATGGCTTACGATTGAACAGTCGCTCGTACGCGATAACGAGGCGAGTCACCAACTTGCTGTCATGAACGCTGATAAGCTTCTGGATACTGCCATGCGCGAACGAGGTATTAAGGGCCAGACAATGGGTGATCGCATGAAGATGAATAAAGACGGCTGGACGAATCGAAATGCATTATGGGAGGCACATAAATTACGCAATCGGATTGCCCATGAAAGCGACGTTCGTGTGAGTTATGACCAAGCCCGACGTGCCTTAGCTGGGTTTAAACAAGCACTGAAAGATGTAGGAGCAATTTAATGGCGACACTAGAAATTCTTGAAAAATATCGCTTAACGATTGGTATTGAGTGTCATGTGCAGTTGGCGACTGCATCAAAGTTATTTAGTGCTGCGGATAACGATGCACGAGACAAAGCACCTAATAGCGTGGTGAGTCCTGTTGACTATGGGTTGCCTGGTATGCTTCCGGTTCTTAATCGTCGTGCAGTTGATTTAGCAATTCGGGCTGGTAAGGCACTGAATGCTGGTATAGCGGAAGTGTCGCGATTTGACCGCAAGCATTATTTCTACCCAGATTTACCAAAGGGGTATCAAACGACGCAGATGTATCAACCAATCATCTTGAGTGGGTTTATTGACGCTCCACTCGATGATGGCACAACCGTGCGCGTGCGTATTCACCATGCCCACATGGAAGAGGACGCGGGTAAGCAGACGCACCACAGCGGCTACAGCTTGGTTGATCTTAATCGAGCCGGCACACCACTGATTGAAATAGTTTCAGAGCCTGATATTCATTCGCCGGCAGAAGCGCGCGCGTACGCGGCCGAGCTGCATAAGCTAATGGTATATGCGGGTGTCACGCATGGTGATTTGTATCATGGCAACATGCGATTTGACGTGAACGTCTCGGTTGCTCCAGTTGGGAGCGAGGTGCTTGGCAGGCGCGCTGAAGTAAAGAATCTCAATTCGTTCCGAAGTGTTGAAAAAGCGGCCGAGTACGAGTTTAATCGGCAAGTAGAGTTGCTCGAAGCTGGCGAGGTTGTCGTACAGGAAACCCGTGGTTGGAATGACGATACGGGTGTGACAACAAGTCAGCGTAGTAAGGAAGATGCTCAAGACTATCGCTATATGCCAGACGCGGATATTCCGCCGATTGTACTAACGCGTGAGGAGATTGAACATATTCAGATGGGTGTACCAAAGCTACCGCCTGAGTATCGGGACGAATTTATGGCGCTCGGTGTCGATAAGTCGGTGGTCAATACAATTTTGGCTAAGCAGCAGCTCGCAGAATTGGTATCGCAGGTACTGACTATGAACCAGGCGGCGGCACGACGGGTTGCGAACTGGATTGCGAGCGATCTTTCGAGTGACGAAGATGCGGCCTTGGCTTCAGTCGCACAGAGCGAAGATCTTATCACACTTGCGGCGATGGTTGATAAGAATGAAATTTCATCTAACGCAGCGAGCGAGTTGTTTAATGATCTGATGGCTGGTGCGAGTGATCCGCGTAAGCTCGCCGAAGACAAGAACTTGCTACAGGTAAGCGACGAAGGCGCCATTGCGGCGATTGTCGATGAGGTGCTGGCTGATCCGGCGAGCGCACAATCGGTACAAGATATCAAGGACGGTAAAGAAAAGGCGATTGGCTACCTAGTCGGGCAGATTATGAAAAAGTCGCAAGGAAAGGCGAACCCGGCGCTTGCGCAGAAGTTAATCCGAGAGAGGTTGTAGGTACCATGAACGAATGGCCGCGTGTAGGAGAACCAGAGGAGATAAAAGTTGGCTGGCGTTGGCTGACGCGGAAAATGTTTATTGATCCGACGGGTGTGGAGCGGGAATATTACACTATGGCGAAAATGGGCACGATTTGTATAGCCACAATTGCACTTACGGCTGACAACACAGTTATCGTTGCTGAGCAGTTTCGACCAGGTCCAGAGAAGATTTTTGAAGAATTGCCTGGAGGTGGGCATGATGCGGGCGAAGAGATTGAAGTAGCAGCACGCCGTGAGCTACACGAAGAAACTGGCTACACCGCCGGCTCAATGGAACATTTGGGTAAAATTTACAAAGATGCCTACTCGAATGGTGAGTGGCATTACTTTTTGGCACGAGACTGTGTTAAGGATGGTGAGCAGCATACGGATGACGGTGAATTCATTAGTGTGAAGGAAATTTCAATTGAGCAGTTATTTGAAAATGCACGTAATAGTCGTATGACTGATACTGAAGCGGTATTTTTGGCTTACGAAAAGTTAAGGGAGATACAGAATGAAACGACCAACTAAAGCTATTATTTGTGCAGCGGGGCTTGGCACGCGATTTTTGCCGCAAACAAAGGCGATGCCAAAGGAAATGTTGCCAATTATTGATCGTCCTGTGATTCAGCTGATTGTAGAAGAAGCAGTGAGCGCAGGGGTGACAGATATCATTATTGTAACGGGCAGCACAAAACGTGCGATTGAAGATCATTTTGATCGGAGCGATGAGCTTGAGGCTGAACTGCGCGAAAAAGGTAAGCACGACAAAGCCGACCAGATTAAAGCGATTGCTGAACTTGCGAACTTTGTCTATGTTCGTCAAAAGGGTATGCCAAAAGGTAATGCACGGCCAATTTTGAATGCACAGCATCTTATTGATGATGATGAGCCGTTCTTTGTATTTTTTGCCGATGACTTTTTCCGTAGTGAAGTGCCGCGTGCGCAGCAGCTTCTTGACGCGCACAACAAAACAGGAAAGTCGGTCATTTCGCTGATTGAAGTGGACAAAAAGGACGCCGATAAATATGGTATGGCGGCAATCGATGCGCAGCTTGACGATCGTACGTTTGAGTTGTTGCAGCTTGTCGAAAAACCAGGCGAAGCCGAGACGCCGAGTACGTTTGCATCGGTTGGGGGCTATTTATTGACGCCTGATATCCTTCCTATTATCGCCAAAGAAAAGGTAGACAAGAATGGTGAAATAACCCTAGCGGATAGTATTAACGAGTTGGCGCAGGCGGATAAGGTCTACGGTAAATTTATTGATGGTATATGGCATGATACGGGTAACCAGCTCAAGTATCTTAAGGCGGTGGTAGATGTAGCGCTTGCGAGTGATGAGTATGGCCATGAGTTTGCCACTTATTTGCGTGATCGATTAGATCGTGGTGATGTGTTACAATAAAAAGCGTAACCTAAATAGGAAATCATTATGGATTGGGCGCAAATTTTAGTCATTATTCTTTCGATCTTTCTGGCGTTGTTTCTTTTCCTAGGAATCGCGCTTATCGTGCTGCTTATCCGTTTGACGCAGCAGATACGTGCCGTGACGGCGACCGCACAACGAACGGCAGATGGTATTGAGCGAGCAGTGCATGGCGCTGCTAAGGCGGGTGTTGCAAGTTCGTTGATTAAATTTGCAGTCAAGCAAGCAGTACATCTTAAAGGAAAGAAGAGGAAATAAGTATGTCAAAGAAATTTGCAATTGGAGCAATAGTCGGTGCTGTAGCGGGTGTTATCGCAGGAGTACTTACGGCACCTAAGAGTGGCAAAGAAGTCCGTGCCGATATAGGAACAAAGGCAAAAGAACTGAAGACGAAGACTCAGTCAGCTGCAAAGCAGGTTACCGATGAAGTGCGTAGCGCTGCTGATGAGCTTCGTAAAGACAAGTAATTTCTGCTGAGGTAGCATGATGGCGACAAAGAAGAATCCTATCCATCGATTTGTACGAGATCAGCGTATGGCGGCGCGTCGTAGTATTGTCGAAGAAATGTTCAACGACATGTACCGTGATCGACGCAATATTTATTTGATGAACTTTTTTAGAGGTATTTTCTTTGGACTTGGAAGTGTTCTCGGTGGTACGATTGTTGTCGCGCTTATTGTCTGGGTGATGAGCTTTTTTGTGTCACTACCAGGAATTGGACAGGATATTCAGCGCGCCCAGCAGACTATCCAGCAATCCGAGCGTCGCTAGTGCTATCTTTGTATTTGCGGTTCATATAAAATGGGCGTATAGTTCGTAATAGCATGAGTGTTATAGAAACAACTAAACTGACAAAGCAGTATGGGCATGACCGAGGTATTATTGATCTTGATCTTGTGATCGAGGAGGGTGAAATATTCGGTTTCATTGGTCCGAACGGTGCTGGAAAATCAACGACAATTCGCACACTGCTTGGCTTGATTCGCCCAACCTCAGGTCAGGCGAAGATATTTGGTCGTGATATTGCAACGGATGGCCCAGCGATACGTGAAAATATTGGGTATTTACCGAGTGAGGTATTTTATTACGATGGCATGCGTGTTCGCGACCTATTAAACTATTCAGCGAGCTTCTATCGCAAGCCCAAACAAGAAATGCAGGCTCGCATTACGGAACTTGCCGGACTCCTTGACCTCGACCTAAACAAAAAAATCGAAGATCTGAGCTATGGTAATA
>JASLDG010000007.1 GCA_030146045.1 Candidatus Saccharimonadales bacterium
GTAACTTCCCCGTAGGGCAAGGGCTCTTCTTTGCTGGCTCAAATCACGTCCATATCCAGGTGGTTGCATCTCGTACCGAACACCAGCTGGTCACCACCAACCCCGTCCAGCAACTCCAGCAAGAGGAAGAGCAGCGAATCGCAGCACAGCGCGCGCAACAAGAAGGAGCGGGCTAGCGCTAGCCTCGCAAATGGCCTATGCCAGTCAAAGAAGATGAACGGCTTGATCCCTCGGCAACAGCTGCCGATGATTTGATGAACCGTGAATTCAATGCGCTGGTTTCCCCCGAGCATTATAATCAAGACGCCGATAGTTCGACCGAAGATAGCAATGTCGAAAAGGCGCAAAAAACCCACACAAACTCAGATGGAGATATTGCTAACCCAAATAAAAACCGGGATCAAGCAAAGGATAAAGAAGAAGCGGGCAATAGTCTATTTAATAACGGTGACGGAATTGAAAAAGGGAGCCAACTTAAAGGTACATTCAAAGGCAAAGGTAGGGGTGGTCGGTTTAAGAAGTTTGGCCCATCTGGCGGGATGGCTGGGTTGTTTATTGGGGCACTCATTGCCGGCAGTACCTTTTCCATCCCAGCTGCGCTTGTCGTAATGATGGAGAAGATTTTTACCAATGCCAACACAATGGACCTTCGTGGAAATCATATGATGATGCGCGGGCGTCTTGGCACACTCATGAACTCGATTAACCCCTTGAGTGATCGTGACTGCTCAACGAGTAAGATTAAGTGTAAAGTTACCGAAATGAGTGACCGAGAGAAAAAGCGCTGGGAAAAAATGGGGGTAAAATTCGAAAGTAACCGATCGAAGCTTAATCCACTGAACAATAAAATTCGGAAAATGACCGTTACAATGCCCGATGGTCGCACAATCGACATAAAAAACGCTAAAGAATTTAACAGCCTCGTGAAAAATGACTCTGGATTTAGACGAATGATGTGGGAGGTGCAGCATCCTAAGGCAGCATTCTTTATAGGCCCGGATTCTAAATTCAGAAAAGTGCTCGGAAAATATGGCTTAAAAATGGGCGATGTCTTTAAATCTTCAAAAAATAAAGATAAGACCGCTCGTGAAGAAGAAAATAAAAAGAAAATGGATACCCACACCAAAGCCGAATCAGCGAGCACGGACGCGGATAAGATAAAATTAAGGGATAAAATAAAAGAAAAACTTAATGGAAACAAAAAAGTTACCGCAGCCAAAGACAGTGCTCGTAACGCAGGCGGCAAACTCGGTGGCAAAATGGGGAGCGCCGTAGGAATAGCAGGAGCGGCAAGCGTACCTGTTGAATTTGCCTGTATGGCATATAACGTCGTCAGAGCAGTCTCGGCCACCACAAAACTATATTTCTATAAAGACCTCTTTGCATTCTTCTATCCTTTCATGCAGGCAGCAGGGCAACTTGAAGACCAGGGTAACATAGATCCCGAAACAATAGAGTATATTGCCGACCGATTAACATGGTACCAGCCAGCAGAAACTGCAAAAGATGCGGATCAAAAATCAAAAATCGGACTCACGGCAACTGATTCACAAGGCTTCCAAGCGGCACTTTACGGTGATTATGGAAAACTTAAGGAATATACAAAACATTATGCACCATGGTATATCGTTTCTGGCGTCACCCTTTCGAAGAAACTCTCAGAAATTCAAGCAGCCGTAGGAGGTAAACAAAACATTCGCGCAGCATGCTTAACTGCGAAAACAATCGGGTATGTGTCTACTGCAGCTGGCTTAGCCGCCACTGGTGTAGCTTGTGCCGTTTCACTAGGTATTACGTGCGCACTTCAGGTAATTGGCGGAGTTATTGGTGCAGCAGCAGGTATGGCCGCAGTCGCCTATTTAACAGGAGAGTTTGTAGACGTCATAACAAGCGAATCAGCCGATAGAATAGTCAAGGCATCCCTTAACTCTGATCTCAAGGGTGTAGACCTTGGCAACGCCTTGGCGGCTGCGATAGGGCTCTTCATGATGGAAAAGGGACGAGGATCTGGGATGAAACCAGCAAGTAACACATCGCAAATAAAGAATTACCTATCTCAGACTGATAAGTACTACAATGATTACATCGCCATGGAGCAAGATGCCGCCAAAGAAACACCATTTGATCCCTACAATCAATACTCATTCGCCGGTAGGGCAGTTGCAGCCTTAGGCACTTACCGATCTGGTGACACGACAACTTACAGCGTGTTCGCGAATATCGTAGCTACTACGGCAGCATCGTTTGGTTCTTTATTTGGAAATACCGCTCAAGCTGGCTATTCTCAGCCAAATGAGATAATGCGCACTCCAGGAGCACTCGAAGGTTCACTAAATCGCTGCGAAGACTTTGATATGGAAAATGTCGGTCTTGAATGCGACTGGACAGGAAGATCATTTGATGTTGTCGAAAATGAGCCAATCCAGTGGGCAAATCAGATGGAAAATGGTGATGCGAGTGCATGGGATAAAACTGTTGATTATATGGCGAACAATAACTATATTGAAGCCGATAGCGGTAAGCCGAAGCATTATGAGCAATACCAGGAAGATGGTGGTGGCGAAGATGAAAAGTCATATGATAACGAATACCTTATGTATAAAGCATATTGTACCGAAGACAGAATATATCCACTCGGCACATCAGCAAAGGCGATAGATGATTACGATTTTTCAACAATCAATGATAAGACGGCCGCACGTAACTGGTGGGACGGCAACGCCTGTGGTGGCAATGATGATACCGGCAAGCCAGATCCAAAGCTAAAAGAGAAACTGAACTATTTCTTCTTTTACTACAATATGTGTGAAACACAAATGGGCATTGCTAATGGAAATCAGAAATGCTGGGAGGACACAGAAGTGTCCGACAGTACCGATAGTACATCTCCTGCTGAAAAGAATACAGGTGACTGGGTGATTCCAACTTCCGGTCAATGCCTCTCGCCGTATGGTCAGCGGTGGGGTACGCTTCATGCCGGAGTTGATATTTCTCCTCCCCAAGGTACTCCTATCGTTGCACCAACCAGTATGAAGATTATCAGTGCTGGCGATAAGTCCGATGGCTACGGAAACTCTGTAGTGGCACGAGCAACTGATGGCACTAACTACATGTTCCGATTCGGACATATGGTTTCCCAACCGCCCGTCAAGCCTGGGCAAGAAGTATCGAAAGGCGCTGCAATCGGCAACGTTGGCGCCACAGGACAGGTAACCGGCCCTCATTTGCACTTCGAAATCTACGACCCGTCAAGTGCGGACGGCGCCTATGCAAGCAACGGCAAACCCCTCGATCCTGTTCCTATTCTCTCTAAACACGGAGTGCAGCTTTCATGTACCGAAGCATAACACTATGGGGTAGGCGGTTTATACTTGCTTTGCTCGCGGTTGTCATTGCGATATCTCCATCGGTTTCCGCCAAAACAACATATGAATTCCGCGCACTCAATGATGTACTTTGGTATGAAGAAGGTTGTACTCCCACGAGCACAACATCGACACCCACGGCTACACCGGTTGATAGTAAAGAAAAATCAAAAGATGAGAAGATCGCTAAAATATTAATCCCGCTATTCGACAGCGGCAAGATAGCTGAAGCATTAGCTGCGATTGAAAAATACAAATTTGGCGGTATGGCCATGACTGGGAGTGGCAAGTCATTTGATAAGGCATTCTTTGACGACGCGAAGTCAAAAGCGGGAGGTTCATTCATACCTATGGCCGATGAAGAGGGTGGCAATGTAGCACGCTATGGCATAGCAACTAAAGCAGCTTCTGAGCTTGGCAAGATGTCTACAGAAGATGTTAAGAAAGAGGGGCAACGCGTTGCCGAAGGACTCAAAGGCTACGGCATCGAAGTCGATCTTGCCCCTGTACTTGACATAGAAAAACCCGGCCTTAGTAATCATCTCAACCAAAATATGGGCGGCAAGTCACGTGCCTTTGGTACCGACGCCAAAACCGTCACCGAAAAAGCCGGCGCTTTTGCCGAAGGGCTAAACGCAGGCGGCATCAAGCCAACCTATAAACACTTCCCAGGTCTTGGACAAGCAACTGCACACACTGACTTCAACCCAGCAACGCTTGATTATAGCAAGCTTGGCGAAGACCTCAAGCCATTCCAGTCACTTGCTAATCAAAACTCTGGACTTGTCATGTTAAGTAACGCCAAAATCACTGGGCTAGGTGGTGATGATGGTCTCCCTGCTCCGACCAATAAACGACTCGTCGAAAAACTACGTGGTGAAGTTGGCTTTAGTGGAACTATTATCACGGATGACCTTGACGCTGTTGCTAAATGGCCAGGAAGTAGCGATCTTCCCACCATCGTTCTGAATAGTCTCAACGCAGGTGCAGATTTGCTTCTTTTCCGCTATAGTGACGACGCCACGGTTGATAAAATAATCGAAAAGATCAAAGGTGGAAGCTCAGAGGATCGTATAAATGAAGCGTATAGTAAATACCAGTCCACCGCTTCTTCAAGCACAACAACACCATCGGCAACTCCATCTGGGGGAGATGGTTGCAGCTGCTCAGCAGATGGGGGCGGCACTGTTGCCCTGGAAGGTAAGGATAATACCGAAAAGATTTTGAAATTCTTCATGAGCAAAGGACTATCCCTTGCACAGGCGGCTGGTTTTGTCGGAAACATGATGCAGGAGTCAGGTCTGAATCCGGCGATCATCCAGGGAGGAAAAATCGCCGACGACTCCTATAAGCCGCAGAATGGCGTTGGGTTTGGACTCGTACAATGGACGTTTACTTCACGTCAGCAGCCACTTGTCGATCTTGCCAAGGAGAAGAATAAAAAGATCACAGACCTCGACTTACAACTTGAGTATGTTTGGAAAGAAGTCAATGCAGGATACAAAGGAACGCTCGACGCACTGAAAAAGACCCAAGATCCTGTTGAAGCGGCTGTCATTGTGCACGGACCACCAAGCCCTGGCTACGAAGCTTCTGCAGATTCACCTGAAGCCGTCAGAAGTGTTCGCGGCGGTAATGCCAAAAAGGTATACGACAAATACAAAAATAGCGGCATGACACCAAGCCAAGTAAGCGACACTGGGAGCACGAGTGGGTGTGGTGATACCGGAAGTACCGCCCCAATGTCAGAAGATTGCGCCGCACTTGTTGCAAAATACAAGCAACTACGCGGATCAAAGCTTGTCGAGACCAACTCAAAAGAGATAGATAACGACCTCGCTAATTGTACTACCGGGCCAATTCAATGCGGCACCGCCATAGGGAGTGGGGGAGGTGTCAATCCGAAACTTCTACGTGCCCTTATTGCAGTAGTCGAAAACTCCGGTGGGGATAACGTCGACGTATGGAATATTAATACACGCCATCCATGCGATGGTCTCAACCACCCGAATGGCAAGGCTTCTGACCTTTACTGCCTTGATAATAAACACCAGGACGGCAAGGGAGGGTTTACCGCCCCTGGTAATGGTAATTTCTATGGGGTTTCAAATGGAGGCAAGGGACCATCACGAGATAAATGTAACCGGATGTTTAAATATCTTTACGAACATTACGATGAGTTAGGGCTCACTGAACTTATCTGGAATGCCGATACCGACTTTAGCAAAACGGGAGTAGGTAAACATATGAATGTAAGTGGACACGATGACCACATACACATTGGAGTGAAGTAAAAATGGTAGATTATTTTATACAAAAAGCAACCGAATTTGTCATCAACCATGGAAAAGCACTATTTTATTTTACTATCGCGCTCTGCGTTGTACTCATTGCTGCAAAATACCTTTCGTCGATTGCAATCATAGAAATAGAAGTCGATACAGCAGCTACGGGCAGCTCCCAAACACCTCGTGTATTTATGAATACCGCAACAACAACTAAAGAGCTTGGCAAGCCTGGTGTTTACATTGTTTCGCGTGATCTTAAGAGCATTCTTGCTACAACTGAAAATAATATACGTACCCAATCAATGATTAATATTCCATGGTATGGATATGCTCATAAAAAAATCGCACTTCATCGAGACAAGAACGCTGACAAAATTGCCTTCAAATCATCGCTGGACGATGTATGCGGCGCGTACAGTAAAAACCTTGATCGGATGATGCAATATAGCTGCAAGAATCCTCAGGCAGTCGTATATTACAGTGCCCCACAAGATAAAACGTGGTCCATAGAGACACTTGTAGATGGAACTCATTATTCCAACACGCCAATTGCTCCTTATAAAGGAGGTATTATCGGTATATCATATTCCGAAGATAGTGATGCTGGTCATTACGAATCTATCGTAGGCGTCAGTGACACCGGAGAAGTACGATTATATCAACAGCCTGATAATATCAGTCGGACTGACTTCGCCCAAGCGCGTATTTTTACCGACGAACAAAACCAAGCAAACGATAGGTTTGTGCTTGTCGAGAAAAACGGTGCGATCCACCTTGCCACTCCTGGTCAAGACAAAGATAACCCGGCCGTAAATTACACTACCATTCCCGCACCCGCTACCTATAGCCCCACACTCGAGCAAACGCAATGCCACCTACAGGATACATCCGTAATATGCTACCGAGGACTCGCTACAAATATTGGCGACTCCACCGAAGATACGGCCAAAGTCCAACCGCAAATTATCAAATTAACATTTGGTAGTGAAAAAACCACCATAACACCTATAGGCGACAGCCTCCCTATATTCGATTTTGACGTAACAAATGATGGGCAATTATACGGTTTGAGCTACAAAAAACTTATACGGTTTACTCAAAAAAGTAACACATACTATCCGGAAGAACTCTCTCAAAATGTAGATAGTATCGCAGCGGGTGATAAGCTCTATTTTTTGCAGAATAACGGAGTCTTTACTATCGATCCCACGTCTCATGATGCCTATCAGGTATTTTATTCGCATAACATACAACCAGACAAGCTCCTCACATCCAGTGACCGAGTGTTTATTATCGGAAAATCAGTTAATAATTCCGAGGACACCTATGCCTGGCGTCTCAATGACGATGACGATGTCAACTACAGCAATCGCCTTATCGATATTCTGCCGTCATTCCCAGCTTCAAGTGCGTATGGAAGAACCGATCTTGTAGGAAATACCCTCGATATACAAGTACTTGCGAGTCGAATTGATACAGAAGCCGATATACGCCGCAAAAAACAGGCTACCCTCGATTACTTAAAGGATCTTGGTGTTAATATCGACCAACTGACTATCGCTAACTTTTAATTTACATATTTTATGTTTTATGGTATCATTATGTCATATAGTTATCTGTTGTTATGAGGAATACACCAGGCAGTACCCTACCAACGCCTGAACGAGATGGCCAGCACACTACTGGTGGCCGTAGTTTGAATACGCAGAACCCAATACAGTCCTACTATGACAGCAAACTTGCCGAGATGGAGAAGAACTTCGGTGATACCGCAAGTACCCATCAGGAAGATCAGAACGCAGCACGAGCGCGTGATGTATTAAACCCAAGCGCTGCCGTGCGCGACAAAGAACAGCAGGGAAGTAGCACAGCAGCCGCGTCTCCACACCCTACTGCAACAAGGCGACGACGCGGTATTAAGATGGGTATAAAAGGAAAATCTTCCATCATTGCCGCAGCCTTGACGATCCTTGGCGGTGGAAGTTTTTTGACCGTATTTCTTTCACCAAGCATGATCATCGTGCAAATGAAGGAAGTGCTAACACACGACCTAAATGACCAATTGAAAGCGATGACTGATCGCGAAAAAGTGCTTTTACGCGCCAAACTTAAAACAGTCACCAAAGGCTCGTGTGGTACCGTAAAGATTGCCTGCCGCTTTTCAACCATGACCGATAAACAGGTTGAGAAACTCAAAAAAGCCGGTATTGAAGTCGATCGTGATATAAGTAAAGGGTTTGGCGGTAAACGCGGCCAAGTTACCGAAATGCGCTTTACCGATCCTGATACAGGCAAGATTGCCAAGATTGCGACAGCAGCCGACCTGACAAGCCACAGTATGAATAATGTTGCGTTTCGTGCCGCTATGCTACGTGGATTTAATCCTACGTTCGCCGGTGTTAGCGACAAAGTTGCCAATAAAGTGCTCCGTGCCGCTAAAGCCACTAAAAAGCCTCAGATCACCGGCAAAGATGAAGAGGAGCGCAAGAAAAATCTCAATAGTGCTGTTGCAAATGGCGTAGAGGGTTCGACTAATACCTTGCGACCGGTACTCGATAAAGATGGCAAACCAACCGGAGAGTATCTGGACGATGAAGGTCATAAACTTAGCGCCGAGGAGGCGGAGAAGATACGAGGTTCGGCAGTCGACACCGAGAAGATCGGACCGAGTAAGTCTGTTTTTGGGCGCTTCGGTGGTGCAGTAGGTAAGGGGCTGAGCGTAACTGGTGTCGCCGATAACGCCTGCGCTATCTATAACGGTATGCGTGGTATTGCCGCCACTGCCAAAACCGTTAAAAAAGCCCAGGCTATCCGCTTTGCTATGGGTGCCGTGCTCGCCGTAGCCGACAAAACGAAAGCAGGTGATGGTGACGCTGGCGAAAATGAAACTGCCGGCAATCTAGCAACCCATGCCGATATGCGCGAAAAGGTTGTCGATGAGTCCAAGGCTGACGAAGCAGGAAGTGCCGACAACCCACCAATGATCGATAACCCTGATTATGGCAAATCAGCATTTGATAGCCCCGGTATGAAAGCGGCACTCCACGGCGACATATCGGTACTTGATTCGCGCGCAGCACGATTTGCGCTCGGATGGGGACTTGTCGGTACGCTCGATAAAGCCAACCAGTTGATCGCCAAAGCAATTGCCGGACCCAACGCCACGCCAAAAACTATCTCCAAAGCTTGTCGCACCGTCCAAAACCCATTCGTACGGGTTGGTGGTCTGGCACTCGGTATTATCGTCGGCGCGGGTACGTTTGGACTTGCAACGGCTGCTGGCATTGCTGGCTCCCTCTTAATTAGCGCTCTTGGACCGTATGTAATGGCACAAGCAGCCGAAGGTCTGGCGGGCAAGACCTTCCAAGACCTCGAAGGTATGGATTTTGGTGACGGCGCATTTGTTGGTACGTCGGCTTACCTAGGTGATGTCGCCCAGCAAAGTGGTATGAAGCCACTCAGTAGTGAAGAGGCAGCTGATTACACGGCTAAAAACAAAGAGGTTTACGCTCAACTTTCTGACAACGAGCGATATTTGGCTCGCACCACACCATTTGATATTTCGAACCAATTCTCGTTCGCCGGCTCGCTGGTGCGTACACTCGCTAGTACCGCACGTACCAATTCACAAACAATCGCCACGAGCGCCTTTTCATTCATGCGCATTATTCCAGTAGGCCTATTGAGCTCCATACCACAAGCTCGCGCTGCCGATTCAATACAACGCTTTAGTCAATGCTCTGACCCAATGTATAAAGAGGTTGGTATTGGTGCCGACCTATTCTGCAACGTGCGTTACGGCCTGAGCGACGAGGAGCTTGCCATGGATCCGGTGGAAAACGCGCAGTGGATGGCTACGACCGGCAACATCGACCCTGAAAGTGAAACGGGCGACGAAAAAGATAATGGGCAAAAATGGAACTACGTAAAATTCCTCAAAGAATGCGCGCACCGTACAACGGGCTGGGGTGAAGACCAAGATGAAAACGAAGGCGATGGCGGCAACTGTCGCAGCGACGAAAACGAAGCTGCTAACAAACACTTCCGTGTTTACACTATGGATCGACGCGTTGGTGATATCCAAGATGAAGAAAAAGACGAAGAGCTCCCTGGCACTACTGGTGTCGGAGGCGGACAAACTGGCGCTGTATCGACCGACGGCTGGGCATATCCAACATTACCGAGCGTTGCTATTAATAGCGGCTATAAAACCAGCGAACGACCCGACCATCGTGGTGTCGACATGGCTGCTGCACTTGGCACGCCAATTTTTGCCGCACGCGACGGCAGGGTAGTTGCCGCAGGACCGGCCGATGGATTCGGCAACTGGATTGTAGTGGAAAGCCAGGTTGACGGCAAAACAGTTAGTACCGTATACGGCCATATGAGTCGCGATGGTGTTCTGGTACGCCAAGGTGACACCGTTAAAGCCGGACAACAAATTGGTAAAATCGGTAGCGAAGGACAGAGTAGTGGTCCGCATCTGCACTTTGAAATATGGGAAGGATCGCGCATGAACATCGACTGCGGCCGCAGTCGAAGCGACTGTACAATCAATCCGCAACCAATCCTTGATAAAGCTAAGCAAGCCACGCGCGCACGAGAGGTACAGGTATGATACGCCGTATTATTGCCGGGCTTTTAGTAGGGGTACTTGTAGCGAACATAGTAGTCGATACCGCTCGTGCCGCGCAAAGCTACGACGAAGATTATTTCTCACAAAATAACATTCTGTATTACGATACACGTTGCCTTGATAGCACAGCGAGTGGCGGTCTAATGCAGCTCGCAGGCAATGATAATACGGAAAAAATCCTCAACTTCTTTATGCGCAAAGGATTAACGCTTGCACAAGCAGCCGGTATTGTCGGCAATATGATGCAGGAATCGGGTCTGAATCCAGCGATTATTCAAGGAGGACGAACCGCCGACGACTCATATACACCGGAAAACGGTGTTGGATTCGGGCTGGTACAATGGACATTTACTGGTCGTCAAAAACCGCTTGTTGATCATATGAAGCAGATGGGGGTAGGTATCACAAACCTATCTGGTCAGCTTGAATTTGTCTGGAAAGAACTCAGTGGCAGTTACGCCCATTCGCTCCGTGCCATCAAAGCAGCAAGTAATCCGGTTGATGCCGCTATTGCTGCGCATGGACCACCAAGCCCTGGCTACGAAGCTTCTGCAGATTCTCCCGAAAAAGTTCGGACTGTTCGCGGCGGCAATGCGCAAAAAGTCTACAACAAATATAAAGACGCGCCGGCTATGGCAGGGAGTACTGCCACACCCGACATGACACCAACCGCCGAGGGAGAGGGTGCTGCCGAGACGGTGGCGTCAAAAACCGCAGACGGATCATCAAGCGATGCCTGTACCAACAGCTTTAGCGGCGGGGATCTTGCCGCAACCGTCAAGGCCTATGCCTGGCCAAAATTTACCGCCGGCCGTACCGACCAGCAAGCTGCGTACACAGCCGCTATTAGTAAAGCAAAATCAGAGAACCGTTACATTGGTGGCGCTAATGGAAACGACTGCGGTGGCTTTGTAACAACACTGATATATGACAGTGGATTTGATAAATCATATAATAGTAATGCCAAGGGCGGTAATACTATCGCACAAGAGGCATGGCTACAAAAAAACTGGCAGAAGCTCAACGACAGTGACCGACAACCCGGTGATGTCGCCATTAACGCAACGCATACATATATTTATGTTGGCAAAATCGAAGGATTCGGATCCGTCACAGCCTCGGCCTCATATTCTGACCGCTCCCCAATGGCAGGCAGTGAAAGTCAAAGCGATCCATCATTTCGCTGGTATAGAAAGAAAAATTAATCATGTATTACGAGTGGGTACAAAAGTATAAAAAACAACTTGCAATCGGCAGTATTATGCTTGTCGTGCTTATTATCGTATGGGCAGGAGCAACACTTGTTTCACGGATTGGCAAACTGCCAATTACGATCAAAACAGTGCCGAGCGATGCGTACATTACACTTGGAGATCATATTGTCGGAAACGGCACGGCTTGGGTAAAACCAGGCACTTACACACTCACGGTTAGTAAAGAAGGGTTTACGACACAATCCAAGCAAATTATTGTCACCAGCCAAAAAAAGCAAAACATCAGCGCCACAGCACTCGCCGCT
>JASLDG010000009.1 GCA_030146045.1 Candidatus Saccharimonadales bacterium
TCTATCTTCTTGTAAAAATTAACGAAGCGCAGCGTGTGATCACTATTAACTACGCTAAGCGTGTACAGGGAAATAGCAACTATGGCGGCATTAAAAGTATTCTACCCGTTAAACTCATTGCAGCTGGTGTGATTCCTGTTATCTTTGCGGTTGCTTTCCTTAGCTTGCCGGCCTTCGTCGGACAAGTGCTTAAAGCAAGCGGTAATGTACAATACCTTGAGCTAGCCAATAATTTGATTATGTGGTTCCAGGCACCACAGCCAGGCCAGTTTACTGGCTCAACATGGGCAGCTATTGTCTATCCAGCAAGCTACTTCGTCCTTGTGATTCTGTTTACTTACTTCTATACTGGCGTGGTCTTTAATAGTAACGAAATCGCAGAAAATCTCCAAAAGCAAGGTGGCTTCATCGAGGGTGTTCGCCCTGGACTGCAAACTGAAAAGTATCTGTCGCGTACTGTTAACCGGCTCCTGCTGTTCGGATCAGTCGTACTTGGTATTATTGCCGTACTTCCATTCGTCGCAGAATACTTATTCGCACAGTTCGGTATTACAGGTATCCAGAATCTCGCAATCGGCGGAACTGGTATCCTTATCGTCGTGTCGGTCGCGCTTGAGAGCTTGCGCCAGATTAACTCGCGTGCACTCATGGTAACCTACGACGACTACAAGTAGTCATCTGAGGCGAAATACTTACTTGCACAACGCAAAGCATAAGCCGTATAATGAGTAGAGTTATGGAGCTTGGTCTACGTATAGAACGAAAGGGCAGTAATCCCGTATGGAGATGGTGCGCTGCAATTATTGTGGTTGCACTAGTAACAACCGGAGCATGGTTCGCGTATCGATGGTATACACACGGAGAGCAGCCTCCAATCGTGCCGCTGCCGGCACAAGCACTTGCAGACCCCTCAATTAACGAAAAGCCAGTCACAGAGCAAGAAGTAAAGTCATATACCGTACCAGCCGGCCATCCTCGTTACTTTTCGATCAACTCTCTCGGTATCAATCAACGCCGTGTCGTGCCTGTTGGCCTCACCGAGAATAATCTACTCGATACACCAGCAACTCTTGACGATGTTGCGTGGTATGAAAAAAGTGGACTTCCTGGCGAAGGCGGTGTTGTTGTGATCGATGGTCATAATGGAGGCGTCTCGCGTAATGGCGTCCTCGTTAATCTTGATCGGCTCAAAATTGGCGAAAAGATCAGCATTGAGCGCGGTGATGGCATGGAATTATCCTATCGGGTTGTATCCAATGAAACCATGTCGCTTCAGAAAGCTAATTCTGACGGCATGAAACAGATGTTCAAATCACCAGAACCTGGTAAAGAGGCATTAAGTATTATGACGTGCGCAGGGAATTGGGTACCACGAGATAAGGTATTCGATAAGCGCATTATCGTACGCGCCGTACTAGACTCTTAGATCCCAAGACTCTTGACGCCAGGCCGGGCTTTGTTACAATAGGGTTATTCAGCCTAACATACTACAGGATTCAAAAAAAGAATCTTGTCAAATATGCTTTACGTACGCCAAAAAGTGGTGTATAATCAACCACTGTTAACTATGGCGAGTCAAAAGGAAGTTATTAAATTGCAAGGAAAGGTAGTGGAAGCACTGCCTAATACGCAATTTATGGTGGAACTGGAGAATGGCCATAGGGTCCTGTGCCATATTTCGGGCAAAATGCGTAAGCATTATATCCGTTTGGTACCAGGCGATAAGGTAGAAGTTGAGTTGACCCCTTACGATCTTACGAAGGGCAGAATCAGCTTCCGCCTAAGAGACGAACGCCCTCCACAGGGCAGGTAGTATATCAACCATAAAGGAAGACGGAGTTTTAGTAGCGCTCATGAAAGTTCGTGCGAGTGTCAAAAAAATCAGTCCTGATGATCAATTGGTGCGCCGTAAGGGGCGCCTGCGTGTCATCAACAAGAAAAAACCTAAGAATAAGCAAAGGCAGGGTTAAGCATGGCTCGAATTTCTGGGGTAGTAATCCCGAATGAAAAGCAAATTCAGATCGCTTTGACGTATGTATACGGCATCGGTCCAAAATTTGCTCGAGACATCCTTGCGGCGGCAAAAGTTGAGCCGACCACTCGGGTGAAAGATCTCACCGAGGCTGAAGAACAAAAGATTCGTGAAATAATCGATGCAGATTATACTACCGAAGGCGATCTCCAGCGCTTGGTAACAAACAACATTAAACGATTGAAAGATGTCAACGCGTACCGTGGTCTACGTCACAAAGCCGGTTTACCGGTTCGTGGCCAGCGTACACGTACGAATGCACGAACTCGTAAGGGTCGCGCGGTCGCCGTTGGCGGTAGTCAACCTAAAGCAGCGTCAAAGACGTAGAAAGGAATATGAAAAATGGCAGAAGCTAAAACAGCAGCTCGCAAGAAGCAGCGCCGATCAGTTCCTTCTGGTCAGTTGCATATTCAGGCGACTTTTAATAACACTATCGTTACCTTTACTGATAAAAAAGGTAATGTCCTCACTGCATCAAGCGCTGGCGCATGCGGATTCCGCGGAAGCAAAAAAGGCACCGCGTACGCATCACAGGTTGCAGCCGAAAAGGCTGCCGAATCAGCTAAGAACCTTTACGGTCTCAAAGCTGTGGATGTATTCATTAAAGGTGTCGGACTCGGCCGCGACGCAGCGGTACGCGCACTTGGTGGTTTTGATATCACCGTTGAAAGTATTAAAGATGTGACAGGCGTCCCACACGGTGGCGTTCGTCCACGAAAGGCACGGAGGGCATAAACGATGGCACGAGATACCACTCCAATCGTTAAGCAATCACGTCGCGAAGGTTATGCGCTGCATCCAAAAGCCCATAAGATCATGGCGAAGAAATCTGGTATTCCAGGTGAGCACGCACATGGTCGTCAGGGTAAACTCAGCCTTTACGCAACCCAGCTACGTGAAAAGCAAAAAGTTCGCCGTACCTACGGCCTACTTGAAAAACAATTTGCACGTCTCATGAAAGAAGCTGACCGTGCCAGCGGTCAAGGCGTCCTACCTGGTGAATTGCTCTTGCAGCTCCTCGAGCGTCGTCTTGACAACGCCGTGTACCGTGCCGGTTTCGCAACCAGCCGCCGTGCTGCACGTCAGCTCGTAAGCCATGGCCACTTCTTGCTCAATGGCAAACGCGTTGATATTCCATCAATCCGCCTCAAAGCAGGTGATGAAATTACCGTGCGGCCAAAGAGCACTAAATCAGGCTACTTTACCGCCATCGACGAAGTCGTTGGAAATACATCACAAGCACCACTAAGCTGGCTCAAGAGTGATGTCAAGAAGCTAAAGTTTGAAGTAACTGGTTTGCCAAAACGCGAAGAGGCAGAAGCAGAAATCAATGAACAACTAATCGTTGAGTACTACTCACGCTAATAAGGAGCGACACGTATGTCAAAAGTTATTCACAACCCTGCGCTTGCAGCTATCAATGACAACAGTGATGTTTCGGCAGAGTTCGTTATCGAACCGCTTCACGCAGGTTATGGTAATACACTCGGTAACAGTCTTCGCCGCGTGCTTCTTTCAAGTATCAAGGGTGGGGCAATCGTTGCCTTCCGTATCGAAGGTGCGACGCACGAGTTTACGACTGTTGCGGGCGTTAAGGAAGATGTCGTCGACATCATGCTTAACCTCAAAAACGTCTACGTTAAGGTAGCTACCGACGAGCCCGTCGAGCTTCGCCTTGAGAAAAAGGGTGCAGGCGTCATCACAGCAGCTGACATCAAGACAACTGCTGATGTTGAAATCGTTAACCCTGATCAAGTTATTGCAACTATCGATGATCCAAAGAAGACAGTGGTCATGGATCTTGTTGTCGAGTCAGGTCGCGGCTATCGCACAATCGAAGAATCAAGCACGTCGCGCCTTCATAGCGATATGATTGCCCTTGACGCTGTCTTTAGTCCTGTGCTGCGCGTACGCTACAAAGTTGACAGCACTCGTGTTGGCCAAGAAACCAACCTTGATAAGCTTCTTCTTACTGTTGAGACCGACGGCTCAATCAGCCCTCGTGATGCATTCGAAGAAGCAGCAGCAATCCTCGTCAATCAGTATACAGCACTTGCTGGTGGTACGACCGTTGAGTCAGCTCCAGCACTCGGCCAGACGAGTGACGACGAAACAAGCGAACTCAACACCCCCATCGAAGACCTCAACCTTACTGCACGTACTGCGAACGCGCTTGTCAACAATGACATCCGCACCGTTCATGACCTCGTGACACTAAGTGAGCAAGATCTTCGTGAGCTCAAAGGCTTTGGAAGCAAGGCACTTGATGAAGTTAAAGATAAACTAGCAGAATTGGAACTCTAAATCATGCATCGACACGGTTACAAAGGGCGCAAATTCGGTCGCGAACGCGATCAGCGCCGCGCGCTGCTAAAGGGCTTGGCGACGAGTCTTGTCGAGCATGGCAAGATTGAAACAACGCTGCCAAAAGCCAAAGAAACAGCACGTTACATCGAGAAAGTTATTACAAAAGCTAAAAAGGGTGACTTGCACAATCGCCGTCAAGTCATCGCCAGCTTGTCTACGCAAGCGATGGCATTCAAGTTGGTCGACGAAATCGCCCCTCAGCTCACAGCTCGCAATAGCGGCCATGTCCGCGTTGAGCGCACCCGACTTCGTGTCGGTGACGGTGCACAGCTCGCGACGATTTCATTCGTTGACGAACTGAAATCACAGCCCAAAGAGGAGGTAAAAGCCTAATGAACGCAAAAACCTACTCACAAAAGCCAAGCGAAGTATCACGCCGCTGGATCCTGATCGACGCATCAGAAGCGCCACTCGGTCGTATTGCGACACAGATTTCGACCTACCTCACCGGTAAATACAAGCCAAGCTACACTCCTCACATCGATGGTGGCGATTACGTTATCGTGATCAACGCTAAAGATACCGTTGTGACTGGCGACAAAGAAACTGGTAAAGTGTACTATCGCCACTCGGGCTTCCCAGGTGGCATCAAAGATGCAACTCTCAAGGAAGTCCGCGAGAAATTCCCAGAGCGCATCATCGAAAACGCCGTCAAAGGTATGTTGCCAAAGAACAAGTTGGCAGCTGAACGCATGAAGCGTCTTAAGGTATTCCCTGGCGCTGAACATGCTCATACCGCACAGACACCAGAGAAAGTTGAGGTTAAATAATCATGGCTGACAGCAAGTACTTCTACGGCCTTGGCCGACGCAAAAGCGCCACTGCACGTGCGCGCCTCTACGCAGGCAAGGGCAATGTCACAATCAACGACAAACCAGCTGCCGAATACCTCGACGGTAACAAAACTCTTCTTGCAGAGGTTACTGACCCACTTGCCCTCGTTGGTAAGCAAAAAGAGTTTGATATTACCGTTCGTGTATCAGGCGGTGGCGTTGCTGGACAAGTTGACGCAATCAAGCTCGCAATTGCTAAAGCAATTACGGTTGAAGCGCCCGACCTTCGTGGTACCCTCAAAAAAGCTGAGCTACTCCGTCGCGACCCACGCGAAAAAGAACGCAAGAAATACGGTCTTCGTTCTGCTCGTAAGCGCGAACAGTACTCAAAGCGTTAAGGATTCCCTTCGCAACAAAACAAGCCCTCTCGCGGGGCTTGTTTTGATTTCAAGGATGATAATCCTAGAGAAGATCTTATCGTGTAAGTAGCAAATACTCAAGGGCGGATTGCTGTGCACGCTCAAAGCCAACTATTCCGACGTCTTGAGCATAGTAATTTTCTTTTGCCTCAAGCATAATTTCGCGGCTTCGCGCCGCGTTAAAAACAGCCCACGCTTGTATTTGGTGGTTCGTTAAGTTATGCCCACTCATCCAGTCTTGTGCACTTTTATGCGCGATTACACGGTCGGCTTGGTTATCGCTTGTATCAACGAGAAATGCCGCGACATAAGGAAGTTTGATATCATATATAAACTCTGGCCATATATCAATACTCTCGATAATGATATCGCCAGTCCACTCATAGTTAAGCGATGTAATATAGCGTTCGATACATGGCCAGAGTTTCCGCGAACGTTGCCGCGCCTCACTGACGGCCGCGTCAGTCTGCTGCTCATAGTAAGTGATGTATTTCTCAGTATCTGCTATATCAAGAGATCGACGAAAGTCTGAGAGTAACGGTTTAACAGTCTGACGAAGCGCATCGCCCGATACATAAGCAGCCCCTAGTTTATGAGCCAAAAGGCTGGTTGCGAGCGTAGACTTACCACAACGCGCCGCACCGCCAATAAAATAAAGCATACACCTACTATAATATAGGTAAGGTTTCTCATAAAGTCTCCGTTTCTACACAGGTGGTATTATGGGTATATAATGCTCGATCGCATTATCCATCGTTGGCTTCGCATTCCGTACACCCTGAATGTGCGTCATTACCACAAACATAAAAAGCCACGCGCAACGATTCTGTTTATCCATGGCATCGGTAATACTGGTGATGCTTGGTGCGAGGTAATCGCCAAAGTGCCCCCGGACGTACGGGTAATTACGATTGATTTACTGGGGTTTGGCGAATCGCCACGACCACAGTGGGCGGTGTATGATGCCAAGACGCAGGCTCGCTCGGTTCTCGCCACCTACCTTAAACTTGGTATTACTACTAGGCTGATTATCGTCGGTCATTCACTTGGCTCGCTCGTTGCTATCGAAATAGCCAAGCGCTATCCGCAACTGGTCGATTCAATGATCCTATGTAGTCCGCCACTCTATGATACGTCTGACACAAAAACAACCTGGCCGCGAAGTGATAAAATGCTGCGTGATCTCTACCGGACAGTCGAACGATACCCGGGAGATTTCGTACGGCTATCTGCTTTTGCCATGAAGTATGCATTGATCAATCCATCATTCAATGTGACGACTGAAAATGTCAGTAGCTATATGGCAACGCTTGGGGCAAGTATCGTAAATCAGACATCCTATACCGATGCCTTTCGGCTTAAAACCCCAACTATCATGATCCGTGGCACGCTTGACCTTCTTGTCATTACCAAAAATCTCAAACACGTCGCCAAGGCCAATCCAAATGTACAACTCCGCAGCATTGTTGCCGGACATGAGATCAAAGGCGTGTTTGTACATGCCATTGTTAAGGCGATCCATCAGCAGCTTGCAAAATAGCCTTCTTATACTTTACAAAAGAAGTGTGTTAAAATAATAGTATGACATTATTTCAGCACACTGATGCATATTGGTTTACCGACAGGAATCCTGGCGGTTTGTTCCGTGTTTTGAAATAACACCTATCACAAGATATTGAAGAGACCGCCAGATAGGGCGGTCTTTATTATAATGAAAGGATTTTATGGAAACACTTACACCAAATCACGAACAAATACTTGCTCGCAGGCGCGAACTCGCCAGCGAATTGGTCGAAGCTGCAAAACGCGGCACTATTCATACCATCGACGAGCTCGACCCGCGCGATACTTCAATCGAGGTCATCCAGCATATTCGCGGTATTTTAAAAAGCCAGGGTATCTTGCCAGGACTACATAACGATGGGCAGTTATAGGGTATAATAGAGACAGTATGACAAAATCCGTAATCTTGACTGGCCTGCGTGCCAATAATGACCTTACCTTAGGCAACTATTTTGGGGGCATGCTGCCAATTATTGATATGGCCAAGCGCCAAGCGGGCGAATATCAGGTCAATATGTTTATTCCTGATCTTCATAGCTTTACCACACCGATTGACCATAGCGAACTGCAAGCGCAAGTAATGAATAACGCACGTCTTTACGCCGCAGCAGGACTGCCGCTTGACCATGAAAATATTCATATTTATCGCCAGAGCTACATACCAGCGCATAGCGAACTGACATGGATTTTAGATTGCTTTACGGGCATGGGTGAGATGAGTCGTATGACACAGTTTAAAGATAAGCGTACCCTCACGAGCGAAAAAGATGCAGCTATAAGAAATAAATATAAACCACTGATCAATACAATTGTAGCAGCCCTCGACCGGGAGAGGATGGATAAAGACTTACACGACGCGTTAAGTCAAATGCTTGAACACGCGGTGCACAATGAGATCAATGAAGCCACAGTAAGCTCAGTAGGTCTCTTTAACTATCCAGTTCTCATGGCTGCCGATATCCTCCTCTACAGTGCAACCTACATTCCTGTCGGTGATGACCAAACACAACATCTTGAATTTGCTCGTGATATCGCCGAACGAATTAATAAAAAATTCGGGAATATCTTTACGATACCTGAACCCGTCGCTAAGCAGCATGAATTCTTTGGAAGCTCCCGCGGAAGTGAACATAAGAATCACCAAGGCCTCCGTATCATGGATCTCGTAGACCCAACCAAAAAAATGAGCAAGTCAGATGAATCAGGTAAGGGTGTGGTTTTCCTTGGTGATAATCCTGAAGTAGCAGCCAAAAAGATCATGAGCGCGACAACGGATGACAAAGCCTCCGTCAATTACAACCCAAGCGAGCAGCCGGGCATCAGTAACCTCATCGAAATTCTGAGCTTGCTCCGTGGCGAATCGATTAGTACAACCGAAGCGTCTGTTAAAGGTATGAATCGGTATGGAGATTTCAAAAAGATCGTTGCCAATGAAGTACAGGCGTTTTTGACCAATTTCCAGGTGCGTCTTGCGGAAGTTGATGATACGGCACTCATCACTAAACTTGAAGCGTCAGAGCGAACAATGAACATACAGGCAAACGCCACTCTCCTGCGCGCTCAGCAAGCCGTCGGTCTTCGCCCGAAAGGTGTCAATGGTTAAGCTCGCGAGTAACGACATCTTGGCGCTCCTTCGGCTCTTCAAAAAAGCTGGCGATGAGCACGTGCCGCGCCACGTCGAGCGGCTGACCGTCTCGCATCCAAGCGAATTTGCGACTGTAGCACAGTTTCGATTTGGCGGCCACGGGTTTTTTGCGATTATCGATTCAACCGCCGAAGATGACGAAAGCTATCTTGTGGAAGTCATCCATTCGGTCGTATCTGATGCACCAAAAGGTGAGTTTATACACAATCCCGCCGATGGCCTCATGACGTTTGGCATGCCATTTAAAGGCAAGGATGTGTACCTATTTGAAATCGACAGCGGCCGGCGCCGGCTTGACGTCGTCTTGTCCGAGCAACATCCTGATGTCTCACGCAGCACCTGGCAGAAACGCATCAAGCTCGGTCAGGTGAGTGTGAACGGCACGCCTGTTTTACAGCCCAAGAAGGATATTGCTCCAGCCGACACGATTGAGTTACATATCCCAGACGAAATAAGCCACGAGGATCAGCAGCTCCCTGTCATCTTCCAAGATGAAAACGTGATTGTCGTTGATAAACCAGTCGGCATCCTCGCCCATAGTAAGGGTGCGCTCAACGAAGAGTTCACCGTAGCTGATTTCTTCCGTCGATTCAGTACCAACAACCTTGACAGTAACCGTCCCGGCATTATTCATCGACTTGACCGCGATACGAGCGGGGTGATGATCGGTGCATTAAACGACGAAGCTGCGTCACTCCTCGGCAAGCAATTCTCGGATCGCAAAGCCAAAAAAACATACTATGCAGTCATCGATGGCCATCTTGCGCAGCCGCAAGCTGTTATCGATTTGCCAATTGGGCGTAATCCGTCCGCTCCGAGTACCTTCCGGGTTGATGCTAACGGTAAGCCGGCCCAGACAACGTACCGTGTCATACAGACGGGCGAGCGGTATAGTCTTGTCGAGCTCAAACCTACCACTGGCCGCACCCACCAGCTGCGCGTTCATTTGGCGCATCTTGGCACGCCAATTGTCGGCGATCGTGTCTATGGCCGTGACGCTGATCGCCTTTACCTCCACGCGGCTGAGCTTGAAATTACCATTCCCGGTAGTGAGCGCCGCACGTTCACTTCACCGCTACCGCAGGAGTTTAAGGGCATTGTCGACGCCAACTAAACCACACGTACACCCGCGTGTACAAGCAAGCTTGACCGCATTTGAGCGTCAACCACCACAATCCCTGATTGTTGTCGGCGAAAAGGGCATAGGAAGTGCCACGGTCGCACTCTTTTTGGCACGTACCAGCGGCACGCTTCTTGCTACCGTGCGCCCCACCAAACGACAGGCGAGCGGCGGCTACGAGATCGACCTGGAGGGCGGTACCGTGAGCGTTGATGACATCCGTGATTTGTATGCCATCACTCGTAGTACTTTCACGACACCGCAGGTTGTGGTGATCGATACCAATGGGCGGCCTTTTTCGGCCTCAGCCCAGAATGCCTTCTTGAAACTGCTCGAAGAGCCACCCGCTTCAGTATCGTTCATCATTGCTGTACATAGTCCCAGCGAATTACTCCCAACTATCCTATCGCGTTGCGCTTTGTTAACATTACCGCTACTCACCGATGAACAAACCGCGTATATACTCGACACACGAGAGGTAACTGACCCCATTTTACGCGCCCGGCTACACTTCATGGCAAGCGGTAAGCCGGCAGCGCTGATACGCCTGATTGACGATCAGCCCGCATATGACGCCCGAGTCGAGATTATCCAGATGGCTCGTACCATGCTGACCGCTGATAGCTTTGAGCAGATCGCACTCGCCAGCAAACTCAAAGACGACCGTCCGCGCAGCTTACAACTGATCGATGATATGCTTGCGCAGCTCCATGGCTCGCTTGCAAAGAGCCAACAACCCGAAGATATTGCACGGCGCATTGACCAGCTACTTCAAGCTCGTTCGCGAATTGAACGTTACGGCAATATCCCGCTGCAACTAAGCGCAGCGCTTTTGTAGTATCACTATCTATGGTATAGTAAAAGAAATATGTTTGGTTTATTTCTTGTTGCAGTAGCTGGCGCCGGCGCCCTCCTCTATCGCAAGTCAATTGAAAATGCTTCATTAGACTTACCAGTAAAACTCACTGACAAGCTCGATCGTCTATGGGGTGTTGCTCAAGAATCGTTACGTGATAAAAAATATCTGCGAGCAGAGAAAGCACTGCTTACCATTCTTCGCGTCGATGAGCGCAATGCTACCGCCTACAATCGTCTTGGTATTTTATATGCAAAACAGCAAGCATATAAAGACGCTATCGAATGCTTTGAAATTGCACAAAGCCTCGAACCGAGTGCCAGCAGTCTACACAATGTCGGTTTGATTTACTACGAGACCGGAAACTATCCCAAAGCAGCGCTTGCCTTTGAACAAGCACTCGAAATGGAAGGGGATTTTGCTGCTCGTCATATCGCCTATGCCAAAGTACAAGAAAAGCTTGGTCATGATAAAAAAATGATCGCCTCTCTCGAACGAGCCGCTGAAATCGAGCCACTCCCGCAGACATTCACCATCTTAGCTGATGCCTACGAACGTACCGGAAGTCAAGAGCTCGCCGATAAAGCCCGTGAGCGCGCTGCTAAGTTGCTTCACAAGGCAAATGGCCAACGCAAACGTATCGTACAACCACGCCGGGTGATGTAACCTGCTACAGCAGCTAGCAAGAGATCAGAGTTCGAAGCGCTCGCAAAACCAAATAAATACGGCCACAAAAGTGACCGAATTTATTTGGTGCTGGAAGTAGGACTCGAACCTACGAAGCCGAAAGGCGGGAGATTTACAGTCTCCTGTGATTGCCGCTACACGATTCCAGCATATCCATACGTAAAGCAATGAACTTCATTACCTTACCATGGAGCCGCTTCACGGATTCGAACCGTGGACCTACTGTTTACAAAACAGTTGCTCTAACCAGCTGAGCTAAAGCGGCATAGCTTGTTAATACTACACTTCTGTACGCAGAATACAGGTACTAGTGTACCGCATTTGATTCCCATTTTCAAGAGGAAGGGAGTATCTTGGAAATATTACGTCTTTTTGCTATAATTGTGCAAGTTGCACTCGAATTAATAGATCATAAACAACTCAAATCCATCGGTCTTCAGCAACATCATGCCGCGATAGCTCAGCTGGTAGAGCGCATCCATGGTAAGGATGAGGTCTCGGGTTCAAGCCCCGATCGTGGCTCCATAGAAAATACCCGTCATAATGGCGGGTATTTTCTATGGAGGGCTACCCATAAATACTGAAGGCATACACACGAAACATACGTGACCCGTCCAGCGTGACGGTGCTATACTAAAGTCATGACCCATTCGCCCGAAATACAGACACGACTCAACCAAGCAATTGAACATATCGATACCTATCAATACGAAGGAGATGCACTCGACGACAAAGTGCTCGTCGCGTTTATTGCACCGAGTGGCGTTGGCAAGTCAACGTTGAACCAGTCGATCCTCGAAGCTGCCGCCGCACAAGAACTTGATGCTGGCGAAGTAGCCACATGGACAACACGTCCCGGGAGAACCGACGATCCGGCGGAATACAGAACTGACATCCCGATGGAAACAATGCTTGATCTTATCGAAGCGAAGCAGCTCGTCAATTGGGCGCCGCACCCATCAGGGGCGATATATGGGACAGGCCCCGAAAGCTACCCAGCCACGTATAACTTTTTACCGATGCTCCCAGATGCACTCCCAATGCTCCGACGGGCTGGGTTTAAAGCTATCTATGCTTACTATTTGACTGCTTCGGTCGATGCATGGCAGCACCATCTTGACGAACGGCGCGATCATCAGTTTACCAGTCGACTTCTTGAGGGACGTCATTCGCTTGCCTGGGCACAGGAGCACCAGCACGAGCTTACTATCCTCCATAATCATGAAGGTAAAGAAAAGCTCGACCAATTAGCAAACAGAATACTCAGTGGCATACGTGGAGTGCAGATAGTAGAATCAGACGAGCAGGCGAGTGAACACCTACAAGCAATGCAATCATATATCAGCGCACGTCTCGCGCAAGAAAACACAGATGATCGCTAAAAGCTACTTTTTAGCCGACTTTGGCTTCGTGTCGGATCGACGAACTGGGAGGCGCATCAATACAAACGACTGAAGAAGCGCCCAAGCAATGGCATTTATCAAAAAAATACCGGCTGCAGCAATAGCAACAGCCAAAAGCTGTTGACCAAGCGGATAATTAAGAAGACCGATGACACCAGCGGCTATCAAGAGGGCAGCTGCAAGTGCAATATATGCATGCTGCAGCTTTTGACGATCATCAGTTTCTTGTGTCCAGGTGATAAGGGTTTGCTTGATGGATTGATACATAGTACTATTTTATCATTTACGTACAAGTATGTCAATACCGTATGTGTCACCTGACAAGCGCCTCAATTAGGGACTAGTCAGATACGTTTAAACGTGTTACAATTGACTAGATTGTTTTATAAACGATAAAGTGAGTTATTACCCATGGCAAAGAAGAATACAAAACGAAAGTTGATCGGTCTTGTGAGCGAGCTTTCTGGTCATCGTACTTATTACACGACCAAGAATACTCAGAACACTACCGAGAAAATCAGCCTCAAAAAATACGACCCAATCGCTCGCAAGCACGCGACATACACTGAGACAAAGAAAAGTCTTGGCCGCAACGAAGTCAAAGCACGCAAAAGCTAATCACTTCTACACAATTAAAAACACCTTTCGTCCGAGAAAGGTGTTTTTAATTGAGGCTGTCGATATGCCGCGCGAGCCACAAACCGTAATGCATTAACTTAGTCAGCGATGCAACCGTAGGACGATCAGCATCAGTAATCACAAGGAGCCGATCATTGTGAATCTCAATTGCAAAAGGGTAGCTATGCGCTATCATGGCATCAGTAATTGACCGAGATAGAATTTGAGCAATAGTAGTGCGCTCTCCTGGCGATGCAACAAGCGTATAATGACGTGCAAACTTTTTCGTATCAATAAAATATTCTGGATCAAGTAGCCGCGCTTCGCGTTCAGCCGCAAAAAGCCGAGCATAAAAAGCCTTAGACTGTTGCTTAGTGCCAACAAACACAAAAGGAAGCGCCGAATGATGCTTAAGATCAATCTGCAGAATAAACCAATGATGCTGCGCTGAGCTTCCATCGTGAGCATGCATGGTCACGCGACGATCGAGAAATACAAGCTCATACCCATCATGCTCACCAATACAAATATGCTGATCGTGCTGGCCGTGTGCACTTACGCTACCGCGTGCAGTATCTGTGCGTGCAAGGCTTTCGTCTGCCGTCGCAAAATAGAGCAAGTGAAATGTACGCGCAAATTGACGAATAGTATGACGACGCAGCCGGCCATCACCCGAACCAACTGCATGATACACATTCTTCAGGCGAGTCAGCGGCCGGTTGTTCATGTCGATGCTTGCTCATTAATAGTATCAAGGAGGGTCGAGAGATACTCAGCATGGCTCCATACAAGCGGGCTCGGGGAAATTGCCGCACCCGAAACCGGATCAATCTGTTCCGGCAACATACCTGTAGTTGTTGCTTTATCGTGCGCCCAGCGCAATAACTCATGAGCACGCCCTTGGTGCCCAAGCTCCAGCGCAATCTGCGCCTGCCATAGCGTAGTAATGATCCAGTAGTTGTCTTGAGAAGCGCCATCTGGCCGATGATAATAGTCGTTTTCATATCGTGGATACCCTTCGGCTTGCGCACCAAAACGATCTAAAAATGCTTGTCGTGCTGCAGCAAACTCAGGTCCGTCTGATGGGAACAAGCCGAACATGAACACTCCGTATAGGCTTGCTGAATCAAGTATCGTATTCGGCGTTACCGATCCATCAGCAGCGATCACCACGCCCTTATGGAACGAGCCGCGCTCGCTGTCGTAAAGATGCCGACGTGCAGATTCAAGCATGTCATCTGCAATAGTTCGCCATCGCACCGCACTCCCTGCATCATTCACCGCCTCTGCTAAATCAGCCGCTGCCGCCAATGCTGCCTGCGTAACCGCGGTTGTATAGGTTGATGTCAAAAAGACTTCTTCCCATAAGTCATAGCTTGCACGCGGAAGACTAGTTTTTTCATCAATATATTCCGCCAAAAAGTTAGCCATTGGGCGCACAAGACTGTCGTAAAACTCATCAAGAAGTTCACGCCTGCCGGTCGTTTGATAAGCCTGAGCAAATACAAAAA
>JASLDG010000021.1 GCA_030146045.1 Candidatus Saccharimonadales bacterium
CCCCTTTGATAATGCCACCGACCTCTTGAATGCCAATGATGGTTGCGAGTTTTGATTGCACCTGTGTGTCATAGTGTTCACCTTCAATCAGCATGCGCGCATAGCTTGACTCAACCGGAAAGCGCTCCATGGCACGGCCAATATCAGTCACTTCTCCGCTTGCGGTCATCGCACCGAGAGTACGTAATGTATGTTTGGCACGTTGAATCGCTTTCTTGCTGGGGTCGTGATAAAAATCAAGCATTTCGATATCAATGCCTACTGTCGCCAGTCGGAGAGTGAGTCTGTCGATATGTTTGCGCATAATTTCGGGTGTCGGATATGCCGGACGTTCATCAAACGGCAGGCACGGCATCGTATCATAGGATGCGAGAATGTATTCGCCAGGCTTAGTGCGACCTGCCCTACCCGCACGCTGTAGGCTGTCGGCTTGTGAAATTTGCGCAATAAACAATCCTTCGACGCCACTCCGCACCTCACTTCTCCGCTCGAGACCGCTATCAAGCACGACATCGATATCATCAATAGTGACACTTGTTTGTGCAATATTGGTTGCCAAAATAATCTTTCCCTTTGGGTAACGAGTGAACGCTTTCTGCTGCATATCAGCTTCAAGCTGGCTATGGAGCGGAATGATTGGCACGCCGACTTCTTTGGCTTTCGTGGCAATCACGTCACTTATATTTTGAATCTCGGCCTTTCCTGGTAAAAAGGTCAAGATGTTATGACCCGGAGCATCGAGTTGTGCAAATAGTTCACTGAGTATATCGCGCCCCTGGCGCCTGGTTACGCCAAACGTTCGGCCTGGTACCGTAATAACCGCATCCGTAGCAAAAAACGCCGCCAATGGCCCCGTTTCGATCGTCGCGCTCATAATCACAACCTTAAAGTACGGGTCCTCCTGGCAACGTTTTTTAGCCCAGGCTACCAATACCTCCATGTTCTCATTCCATTCATGGACTTCGTCGAGCACTAGTACCTGTCTATCGCGCGTACCGCTGCCCGTCAGCTCGCGCACCAGTTGCAGGCCATCGGTACAGTATAAAATAGTCGGATTTTCGGTGTCATCTCGTTCGTGCGCAGTACGGTAACCGACTCGCTGTTCGGCATCTTCGTGTGTGCGAAGTGTCCATTCTTCGCGCACACGGCGACAGAGTGTTCGTGCCGCTAAGATACGTGGCTGCGTAACGATAACTCGTGTATAGCCGTGTTCGGCTAAATACTGTGGTACCTGGGTACTTTTACCCGCCCCTGTTTCGGCGGTGATAATTGTTACTTGATTGCGATCAACCGCGTCGACAATAATCTTTTTGTAGTCTAATATTGGCAATGCTGCGAAGTTTGGAACTGCTTGAGTCATTGCTTATCAGTATAGCATTTACTATTCGATGCAGCGCCATATCGTAAACCGCAAACAGTATGTTTTCGGCTTTGTATCTTATATAATGCAGCTACGATGAGTAGCGAAAATCATAATATGCACAGACAGCCGGAGCCACATATCGATTATCCTCGTGAAGGTTTTGTGGCTCTCGCACACCTTATTAATGTTCAGACACACTACATGTCCTCTCTTTATGAGGCTATCGCCAAAAAACCAACGCGTAAACGACAGTCTGACCTTGAAAGTTGCCAAGCTAGGCACTTCGAGTCGGTTCAATGTGCGCTTGCGACGCTGCGCAAAGAATATGATTCGGACGAAGATGCCCTGTATCCTATGGTGCAATACGCATATTCACTCGAACAGCGTCGGGTTGCCGAACTAAATAGTCTTGGTGTTTAAGAAGAAGATGACGTGTTCTGTTCTACGTACGATGATTTTTCAATTGACGAAGTATACGGTGAACTGCGCGCTGAATATGAAGATGATGGTGATGATGCAGTTTCTCTCGTCAGCGGCTATTTTCGCACAGGTCTTGATCGCCACATGCAAGAGCTTACATATGAAGCCAATCGATATTACTATAATGGCCCAGATGGACATCGCCATATGCAAATAATGCGAGCCAGGGGTCATGTTTTTGAAGTTGGAAAAATAGCCCTCGGAACTGCTCTTGGTATAGGCGTGTCGCGTATGGTACGAAAGAAAATATAATAGATTTATTATGTAGATACAAAAATCTCTCCATGCGGAGAGATTTTTGTATCTAGCAAGTTGCTTCTAGTAGACTTTAAGCAGCAGTTCGCCACCAAGACGCTGCTTAACAGCTTCTTGGCCAGTGATAACACCCTTTGAGGTGCTGACGAGGACGAGTCCACGACCGCTTTTTACCTTAGGGATCTCATCTGCCTTGACGTAGACACGACGACCTGGCTTGCTCAAACGGGTCAGCTCATTGATGGTGCTGTTTTCGCCTGGTTTATTGATCGTGATCACAAGTGTGTCGCGAGGTGAACCGGCCTCAACCTTAACGTCGGTGAGGTACTTATTCTTCTTGAGTTCTTCGGCAACGACCTTCTTCAATTTGCTCGAAGGCATGCGAACTTCGTTTTTGCCAACCATAGCCGCATTACGAATACGGGTTAGAAGGTCGGCGATTGGGTCAGTTGATTGTAGTGACATATATCTTTCCTTTCCTTCTTACCAACTACTCTTTGTAATGCCTGGGATTTCGCCCTTTGATGCTTTTTCGCGGAAGTTGATACGGCTCAGGCCGAACTTGCGCATGTAGCCACGTGGACGGCCACTCAGTACGTCGCGATTCTTGAAACGAGTTGGCGAGCTATTTTTCGGGAGCTTCTGGAGACCATCAAGGTCACCAAGTTCTTTGAGCTCTGCGCGCTTTTCAGCGTATTTTGCGATAAGCTTCTTGCGCTTTTCGTCGCGAGCGATCATTGATTTCTTAGCCATCTAGCGATTGCCTCCTTCTTTTTCAAACGGCAAGCCGAATTTCTCGAGCAATGCGCGTGAATGTGCAGCGTCTTCGTTTTGGATCGCAAAAGTGACTTGCAAGCCGTGAATCTGCTGTGTTTCTTCGAATGTCAGTTCGGTAAAGATTGACTGATCGGTCAACCCAAGGTTATAATTGCCGCCCTTGTCAAATTTTTTACCGACACCGTGGAAGTCGCGAACGCGTGGTAACGAAACGTTCACCAAACGATCGAGGAACTCGTACATGCGAGCACCACGGAGAGTCACGTTGACACCGACAGGTGCCCCCATGCCTGCGCGAATCTTAAAACCTGCGATTGACTTTTTAGCGAGGCGTTCAACTGGCGCCTGGCCGGTAATTTTCGTCAACGTGTTTTTTACGGCTTCGAGGTGACGCTTATCATCTTTGCTTTTGCCAGTGCCGACACTCACCACGATTTTCTCCAATTTAGGAACCTGATGAATGTTAGCGAGCCCTAATTCGGCTTGGAGTTCCTTCTTATACTGAGTATTGTAGAGGGCTTTCAAGCGAGGAGCGGCTGGCGCTGTGGTAGTAGCTTTTGCCATTACTTAATCTCCTTATTCTTTGCCTGGCGAGCAAGACGAATCTTGGCGCCATCGGCATTTTTGCTATAGCCAACACGGCTTGTCTTCGTCGTCTTTTCGTCAATCACGAGCGCCAACTTGTGAAGTGGTGTTGCTACATGAATGTCTTTGTGACCACCGGTTGGGTTAAGCTGTGACGGCTTGAGCTTGCGGTGTTTCACGCCCAGGCCTTCGACGAGTGCGGCCTGCTTTTTTGGGAGGACTTTGACGATCTTGCCAGTCGTGCCCTTGTGTGGTCCGCTGATGATCTTGACGATGTCATCTTTTACGATGCGTTGTGCCATATTAGAGTACCTCCGGTGCAAGGCTAATGATCTTAGCATAGCCAAGGTCACGTAGTTCGCGCGGGACAGGGCCAAACACGCGAGTTGCCTTAGGGTTTTTATCATCATTGATGATTACGCAAGCATTATCATCAAAGCAGATAGTGCTGCCATCTTTACGCTGGATTTGATCACGTGTACGGACAACAACTGCTTTTTGTACTGTCTTTTTCTTGACGTTACCATTTGGCTGCGCCTCTTTGATCGTGACGACGACGATGTCACCAACACGAGCATACCGACGACGAGTGCCACCGAGGACACGAATAATCAATGCCTCTTTTGCGCCGCTGTTGTCGGTCACTTTCATACGAGATTCTTGCTGCAACATGCTACGCCTCCACCTCGTCTTCTTTCAGTTCGACCGTGCCGCGTGCACGCTCTTCAACCTTTGCAAGTGCGAAGCTCTTGGTCTTTGATACAGGACGCGTTTCAGCGATTGTAACTTTGTCACCGAGCTTTGCCTCATTCTTTTCATCGTGAGCCTGATATTTACGCGAAACAGTGTACTGCTTGCCATAAATCGGGTGAGTCTCACGACTAGTTACAGTGACGGTAATTGTCTTATCGCGAACATCCGATGTCACGATACCAGTCAATGTCTTGGCCATATTATTTACTCTCCTTTGCCGCCAACTCAGCTGCTCGGATAGCAGTGTGGAGACGAGCGATTTCTTTACGGGTGGTGGTGATAACACGAGGATTCACGAGTTCACCGGCAGCGTGGCTACGCTTTGCGTTGAGCTGATCAGTTTGCTTTTCAGCAAGCTCTGCGCGCAGATCCTCGATGCTTTTTACTTCAGAAGCTTTCTTAGGGGTAGCTTTTTTCACGGTTGTCTTCTTTTCAGCCATGATTATGCCTCCTCTCGCTTGATAAACTTCGTCTTGACTGGGAGCTTGTGTGCCGCCAGGCGCATTGCCTCACGAGCGACTTCTTCCTGTACACCCTTCATTTCGAAGAGGACAGTACCAGCCTTTACCTTGGCGACGAAGAATTCTGGGTTACCTTTACCGCTTCCCATTTTCACATCCTGTGGCTTGCGCGTGCGAGGAATGTGCGGGAAAATGCGGATCCAGATTTTACCTCCACGCTTGATATAGCGGGTCATCGCCTGACGAGCTGACTCGATTTGGCGAGAGGTAATGTCGTTGTTCGACTGAGCTTGAATTGCGTAATCGCCAAATGCGACATAATTACCACGTGTGGCGTTACCTTCGTTGGTGCCCTTGCGAACTTTTCGATACTTGGTTTTCTTAGGAAGTAACATTATCGATCCTGCCTTTCACCCTTGTAAATCCACACTTTTACGCCAATGATACCAACACCAGGCGCATTTGCACGTGCTGAGTTGAAATCGATATCGGCACGAAGCGTATGGAGTGGCACAGAACCTTCAATCACCTTCTCGCGGCGAGCCATCTCGGCATTATTAAGACGACCGGCAACCTCGATACGGATACCTTTGGCACCTGCATTCATGGTGTTCTGCGCGCTCATCTTGATTGCGCGACGGAAATTGATACGGCGCTCGAGCTGGCGAGCAATGTTTTCGCTCACAAGCTTAGCGTCGAGTTCTGGGCGCTTCACTTCTTCGATATTGATACGAACTGGCAAGCTGGCGATCTTTTCGATCTGGCTTTTCAGTTCAGTCACGCCTGCACCGCCACGACCGATCACAACACCCGCTTTTGCGGTATGAATCGTCACGGTAATGAGGTTAGCAGAGCGTTCGATTTCGATACGACTAATAGTCGGACGAGATGCGAACTTCTTTTCAATCAACTCCCGGATTTCGATGTCTTCCTTGAGCCAAACAGCGAAATCTTTTTTGCCAGCAAACCAACGCGAGCTCCAGTTCTTGTGGACTTGCAGGCGGAAGCTAATTGGGTTAACTTTCTGACCCATATTTACTTCTCCTCTTCTTTCTTAGCTGGCTTTGCTGTGGTATCAGCTTTTTTGGCAGCCGGTTTCTTAACAGGCTTCTCTGCTCCAGTTACTTCTACCAGGATATTCGAAGTTTTCTTTTCGAATGGTAGAGCACGACCGCGTGAAGCAGGTTTGTAGCGCTTCAGACGTTTGCCAGTTGTAACTGAAATTGTTGAGATAGTCAGTGTTTTACCATCAAGACCATGATTGTTCGTAGCGTTTGCACGCGCACTCTCAATCGCCTTTTTAACTGGCAGGGCGGCACGTCGTGGGACATGCTCGAGGATAACAAGCGCATCAGCAACCGTACGGTTACGGACGAGGCTGGCAACCAAGCCCACCTTGCGAGGAGCCTGGTCAACACCCTTCGCGTATGCGCGAACAATGTTTTCAGCCATAATTACTTCTTATCCTTTCCACCGTGCTTGCGGAACTTACGTGTTGGACTAAACTCACCGAGTTTGTGACCAACCATGTTCTCCGAAATAAGCACCGGTACGTGCACGCGACCGTTGTGTACGGCAAACGTAAATCCAACCATTTCTGGTGTGATTGTGCTTGCGCGAGCCCAGGTCTTAACAATCGTGCGGTCACCGACAGCAAGTGCTGCAACTTTCTTTGCGAGCTTTGCGTCGACGAATGGGCCTTTCTTGAGTGATCGACTCATATATTACCTCTTCCTCTTCGCGTCATGGCGACTCTTAACAATTAGACCAGCAACGTCCTTGCGACGGCGTGTGCGATAGCCGAGCGTCAACTGACCCCATGGCGTTCGCGGTGCCTTACCGGTACCGTGACGACCACCGTCACCACCACCATGTGGGTGATCTGCGGCGTTCATAACGACACCACGGACACCCGGTCGAATACCTTTACGGCGATTACGACCGGCAGAACCGATTTTAACGTTTTGATGCTGGATATTACCAACGACACCGAGTGCCGCAGTTGCCTCGAGACGGAAGCGGCGTACCTCACCTGACGGAAGACGCACTTGTGCGTAATCACCTTCTTTTGCCATCAGCTGTGCTTTGGTACCGGCAGAGCGAACCATCTGTGCACCCTTACCTGGAGTAATCTCAATTGCGTAGATTTGGCTACCAACTGGGATATTCTTGAGTGGCAAACGGTTTGAAGCTTCGATTGGCGCGTCTACACCGCTCTCAATTTTCTTACCCTTTGTCATGCTCGTATCGGCAAGAACGTAGTGATACAGACCGTGCTGATCCTTAACACGTGCAATACGTGCAGATCGGTTTGGATCGTATTCGATTTCCTCGATAGTTGCTTTTGTACCTTCGGCAAGCTTGTGATTCACCAAGCGGTAATGTCGTTTGACACCACCACCACGGTGACGCACCGTGATGCGGCCAGTGTTGTTACGGCCAGCATTCTGTTTCTTGCTTTTAATAAGGCTTTTGAGTGGTTTACGCGTGGTAATATCACTCAAGTCCTGACTTGTCATACCGCGACGCGCAGGAGTAGTTGGGTTGTAGGCTTTAATCGGCATTACTTCTTCTCCTCTTTCGTCTCGGCAGGCTGTTCAAATACCTGAATGCTATCGCCTTCTTTTAGCGTTACGTAGGCCTTTTTAGCATCTTTACGATGGGTAGTGCCTGGGTAACTTCGCTTACCGCGTGAATAGCGGATTGCTTTACCGCTTTGGATCAATGTTTTGATACCCGTGACGGTCACGCCAAATTGAGCCTCGACTGCTGCGGCAATTTCTTGCTTGTTAGCGGTCAATGGTACGTTGAATACGTATACATTGTTAAGACTTTGCGCATATGTTTTTTCTGTTGCACGTGGGATAACGCTAATAAGTGTCATATTACGCCTCCTCCTTTACGAGCCAGTCCTTGATGAGAGGAACTGATTTAGTAGAGAGCACGATATGATCAGCGTTGAGGATGTGGTAGACACTGAGATATGTCGCACGAACCAAGAGAACATTCTGAATGTTATTGGTTGCACGGATGAGCTCAGGAGTCTTTTCGTCAACGACGATCAGCACTTTGCGATCAAGCTTGTTGTCAGCGAGGAATTTCACGACTTCAGCAGTTTTGCCGGTTGTCTTGACGTCCTTGACGACAATTTTCTTTGCAGCGTTCGCAAGACTCAAAGCCTGCTTGACTGCGACACGCTTGCTCTGCGTGCTGAGTTTTTTGGTGTAGTTCTCATTGCCGAGTGGACCAAAAACGATACCACCAGTACGCCAGATCGGGTTACGTGTTGAACCGAATCGTGCGCGACCAGTACCTTTTTGCTTCCATGGCTTCTTACCACCACCCGATACTTCGCCACGAGTTTTCGTCGTTGCTGATGCAAGTCGAGCGCTTGCAAGATAGCTATCATAGGCAAGCTTCAACAATTCGTGGTTCTGCACCTCGACTGCGAAGACTTCTTTTGGTAGACTTACAGCTTTTGCTGCAGCCGGTGCTTTAGCTTCTGCCATTATGCCTTACCTCCAATGATAATGAGTCCTTTACGTGGACCAGGTACTGCGCCCTTGAGACCGATCAAATTGTTGACCGTATCAACGTAGGCTACCTCAAGATTTTTGACCGTTACGCGGTCGTGACCCATGCGGCCGGCCATGCGCTTGCCCTTAAAGACCTTCTGCGGATACATAGATCCGATCGAGCCAGGCTTACGAACGTTGCCGTTACCACCGTGTGTCTTCTTGCTGGTGTTAAAGTTGTGTCGTTTGACGGTTCCGGCGAAGCCTTTACCTTTTGATGTGCCAGTTGCGTCGACCATATCGCCGAGTGCAAACTGAGATACATCGATTGCGTCGCCTACCTTTAGACCTTCAGGTAGTTCTTCGACGCGGAATTCCCGAATATGCTTCGGGGTCACTTGAGCTGGTTTTGTATGACCAGCAACGGCCTTGCTCAGGTTCTTACCCTCACCAAATGCCACCTGAACTGCGGTATAACCGTCGGTTTCGACAGTCTTGACCTGAGTCACAGTCACGGGGCCAGCTTGAATCAACGTCACAGGTACTGCGCGTCCATCCTCACTGATGATTTGGGTCATACCAATTTTGGTACCGAGAAGTGCTTTCATCCTCTTTGCTCCCACTTAAAACTCTTGGTGGAAGGCAGTATCTACCCTAGTAGACTTACCAATTCACCAAGAGCGAGTTGTTATTACGTAATAAGTTACCTCCTGAATATAGCATAGTTTCTCTGGTAGGTCAACTATTTTATAGATGTATGTATCAATCTCTCGCTCTATTGATTTTTTATACTATTTATGCTATAATGAATATATGGCTGCGGAAATTCTGTAAGTCATCGCACCGAGAGGACAACAATATGGCGTCTGCAACAAAGATGCGCGGCGAGCAGTACACAGCACTCTTGGAGCTGGTGCGTGAGGAGTTGGACAAAAAGGATCTCCTCTTTCACGACCCCGGACCATTCGGCATGTGCTTCGCAGGACACGAAGATCTTTCGAAGCCAGCCGTCGCATTCGTGTGCGGCTATGCCAAGGGCTTCATGATGCCGACCAACGCCATCAAGTTCCAGACGGATCAGCTAGTCGTCATCGTCGAGGTACTCGAGACACTGAGTGGAGAGTTCCCCCAGTGGTCACGTGACCGCCTCAGTAAGCTCAAGAAATCCCTCACCTAACCCGCTCTCCTGCGGGAGCCTCCCACTCATTCAGTGGTGACGGCTCCCGCCCAGGAGGCGGGTTTTCAATTGTATTTATTAGTACACCCTCGGCTCACGCGGCCAGGGGTGCTCTTACTTTTACCCCGTGCTATACTAGGCTCATATGAAGGTGGCGAAAAAACAGACTATTAACTACAAACTCCTTGCGCTGATCATTATTCCATTATGCGGCGTCGTAGCGGCCGGGCTCGGCGTTTTTTATTACCTTTCACAGCAACAAGCTGCCAAGCAGCAAGCAGCCCATCAGGTACAGCTACAGCAGCTTGACAAAAAAATTGCCATCCTTAAAAAACAGCGCGCCGAGCGCATCGCAGCCGAAAAGAAGGCAGCCGAAGAAAAGGCACGTCAAGAAGCCGAAGCGGCGCGCCAGGCAGAGATCGCTCAGAACTTAGCCAAACAGCAAGCTGGCCAGGTCGTAACACCGAAAGGCTGCGTCGCATCTGATGCGCACAGTAATCCTGCGACTATTGCGGTCGTTATCAACAAAAAACGCTGTTTTAGCCCGATCGATTTCACTCCGCCCGACTTGACAGTCACGAATGGTGCGACACTGAGCGCCAAAGCCGCCCCAAGCTTCGCGGCCATGATGCAAGCTGCTGCGGCGGCTGGCGTGCCGCTAAGCGTTACTAGCAGTTACCGTTCGTATAGCAATCAGGTTGCAACCTATAACCATTGGGTGAGTGTCAATGGCAGCACTGCCAGCGCTGATACGGTGAGTGCACGGCCTGGCTATAGCGAGCACCAAACGGGTCTGGCGGTTGATGTTGCGGCCGGAGGCTGTAGCTTGGAATGCTTCGCCGGCACCGCTCACTACACCTGGATGCAAGCACACGCTGCCGAATACGGTTTTATCGAACGCTACCCTGTTGGCCTCACGAACATTACCGGCTATAGCCCCGAGGCATGGCATTATCGCTATGTTGGCGTTACTGTTGCGCAGGACATGAAAGCAAAAGGCGTCAAAACGCTTGAGCAGTACTGGGGTGTCGCGGGTGGCGACTATTAGAATTAGAGAACGATACCAGCCGGTACAAAATAGCTGATAATCGCCACGACAATCAGTACGGCGTACCAAATCTTGCGATCAGTCTGGCTTTTTTCGGCAAACTTAATGAGTACAAGCCCTACCAAAAGCCCGAGTGGAAACCCTCCAAACGGTATGCCCTGCCAGCTGATGGGTGACTGTAACTTGATCCAAAGCGTGCCAAGAATAACGATAGCAATTAACTTTAAAAAGTAGGTACCGTCACTTTCGCTAACAACATGCGCGACACGCGCAGTTGCCGCTCTATTACGAGCGTAGACTCGTGAGCGGGAGGTTGGTTTTTTGCGTGTGTTGGTTTTTTGCGCCATTTGCCCTATCATAGCAATCTCTGAGAATAAGCGCAATAAGACGAGCGATCTATGCCCCGACCAGAACGTACATAATGATCGTCATAATCGCAAGTACTTCAAGCGTATATAAAAGAGAAATAAGCAGTGCTTTGCCCCAAGTGAGGTGATTTATATACTTCAATAATACGACTTCGATGATAAAAATGACAATTGGAGTAAGCGGCAGGAAAAGATTTGCCGCAAGCCATGAACAGATAACTCCGAGGAGTGACAAAAGAAAAAGAACGACTCCTCGATAACTGCGGAACCCTTTTACCTTAAAGATGCGGAATAATAGCCATAGTGTAAACCATACGACGATAGGTAGTATAACAAATGACACGAGAGACGAAAAATTCATAGAAATGCTCCTTATGTTTTCTTTATTATACACTGTATATATACTAAAACAGCTCCATCACGAAGCTGTTTTAGTATAGTGGCCATATATGCCGTATTACATACGAATTTCTGCATCAACACCGGCTGGGAGGCTGAGGTTTTGCAGGCTATCGATCGTCTTTGGCGTCGCACCAGTGATGTCGATCAGGCGTTTGTGAACGCGCATTTCGAACGCTTCACCACCCGTTTTGTAGACATGCGGGCTCTTGACTACCGTGTACGTGCTGCGACGAGTTGGCAACGGTACAGGACCTGCAATGGTTGCGCCAGTACGGATAGCCGTGTCGATAATTTGTTTTGCTGATTGGTCAATAACCTTATGGTCATAGGCCTTGAGGCGAATACGGATACGAAGTCCTTCTTCTTTTGCCATGGAGTACTCCTTGTTGTGCGACGATGTAACCTTGTATAGGAGTGGGTACCTACCAAGTTCTCACCGTGATTAATAATACTGCCTGATTGTAGCATAGCTACGTCTATCTGTAAAGTTGACTTAATATATTATAAATGATATAATGAGAAGATAGCTCTTTCCCTTTACTGAGAGGTTTCGTCATGAATCCCACCGCAATTATCGCCAGAAAGCTCGTCACACTAACGCAAACCAGAAGTGACATCTGGATTATCGGATACGCTCGCCTTATCAAAGAGTGCAAACTTGAGGCACTATTCGACAGTCCCGATAGTCATCTGCCACGACTTAGTATCGCACACAAAGCAGCAGCGACGGCAAGTCTACAAATCATGGGCGTAACCATCTGGTTCTCGGAAACTGAGCGGCAATGGTATCCACCAAATTCCAGACGATCGATTACCATCGAAGGTGAGGTGTTTTATATCGAAAGAACTCTCATCGCCCCGTGATGCGTCAGAGCACAAGCTCCGCGTGCGGGGTTTTTGCTATTATGGTATTTTTAAGATAAATATGCTATAATATACTTATGGCTCTACCGTAGAGTCTGTGCCCAAAAGCACTTTACAATCAGAGGAGAAGCTATGGTACTTGGCTATGCAGGTCGACTGTTGCGCTGGGCCACCGATGTTCCCGTCCCATTTGTTGGTACAGACGCCAGTGAGCTAACCGACAGTATGGACCGCGATGGCGTCATATTGCAAGAAACGGTCGATGTGTCGAAACAACTCGAAGACCCAAGCCCGACCGCTGTCGAACAGGCAATTATCACGCTTGCAGCGATGACTTTCGCCCGCGAGATAACGCAGCGAGAACAGTCGCCTCTTCGTGGCGGAGCAATCGAGATCAAACAGGAGCTCACGGAGATCCCGCAAGATGACCTCGGGTTCCAGCTCAACAAGCAGCTTATCATAGACAAGCTGCAAATCGCTATCACGGTATTCATGGACCAACTGAATAGCGATGAACAATACACCGTCGTCGCGGTAGATACACGAGGAAGCGGGCGTATCATCGTGATCCATCTAAATCCACCCGAAGATGACTCGTAATCACTAAGGTGCCTGGATGAAGCGGTAGTTCAGTTGAGTTCGCTTCTCCTCTGATCTACCCTTTTGAACTACCTAATCGTCAGCATACAAAAATACCCTGTTCTCAACGAACAGGGTATTTTTAAGTCTAAACCGTGATTACTTAGTAATCTTAGTTACAACACCTGCACCAACGGTGCGGCCACCCTCACGGATAGCAAAGTTCAAACCTTGCTCCATGGCGATTGGCTGGAGAAGCTTGACGTTGAATGTCAAGGTATCACCAGGCATGACCATTTCTTTGTCAGCTGGAAGTTCAACTTCACCCGTAACGTCAGTTGTACGGAAGTAGAATTGTGGCTTGTAGCCCTTTGAGAATGGAGTGTGGCGGCCACCTTCTTCTTTCTTCAAGATGTAGACCTCTGCCTCGAACTCAGTGTGAGGAGTGATGCTACCCGGCTTTGCAATAACCTGACCACGCTCGATTTGTTCGCGCTCGATACCGCGGAGCAAGAGACCAGCGTTGTCACCAGCCTGACCTTGGTCGAGGTTCTTTTTGAAGGCCTCAATACCAGTAACGACTGATTTTTGCGTGTCACGCACACCAACGATTTCAACTTCGTCGTTAAGCTTGATGACACCTTGCTCGATACGACCGGTAGCAACAGTACCACGACCCTTGATTGAGAAGACGTCTTCGATTGGCATCAAGAAATCCTTGTCCATGTCACGGGCAGGCTCTTCGATGTAGTTATCAAGAGCGTCAACCAGATCCATGATAGCTTTTTCAGCTTCTTCGTCACCTTCGAGCGCCTTGGTAGCAGAACCCTTGATGATAGGAGCATCTTCGTCATAGCCATTCTTCGCAAGAAGCTCACGGATATCCATTTCTACGAGCTCAACGAGTTCTGGGTCTGCGATGTCCATCTTGTTCAAGAAAACAACGAGCTTAGGAACGTTCACCTGGTGAGCAAGCAGTACGTGCTCACGAGTCTGTGGCAATGGGCCGTCAGTTGCAGCAACCACAAGGATTGCACCGTCAACCTGGGCAGCACCGGTAATCATGTTCTTAACGTAGTCAGCGTGTCCTGGCATATCCACGTGAGCGTAGTGACGCTTCTCTGACTCGTACTCTTGGTGAGATGAAGCAATGGTGATGCCACGTGCCTTTTCTTCTGGTGCGTTGTCGATATCTTCGTAGTTACGAGGCTTGTTCACTTCGCTTGGCAGTTTCTTTGCCAAAACATGGGTGATAGCCGCAGTTAGTGTTGTTTTACCGTGGTCAACGTGACCCATGGTACCAACGTTGACGTGAGGCTTGGTTCGATCGAAATCTGCCATTATGGATTATTTCTCCTATTATTGATAATTCTCGTGTGCAGCCCCAAAGAGACTCCACAACGTATGGTTTTGATTATACAGATTTATCTATCGTAAGTCAAAGGTTTATTCACCACGATGACGCGCAAGCACCGTCCGGCCAATTTTCAGCATATGCTTTTCACGGTAACGCTCGAAGCTTTGCTTACTAATACCATGTGTTGAAATAAATGCACTCAGCCGCTCGGAACCGATAAAATGCGGCAGCATGACGTAGGTAACTCCTAGCTTATAGAGTTCCGCTGCTTGGTTGTAGCTATTCGCATGACAGACGATCACCGCCTCTTGATTGCGACGTAAAATGTAGCGCGCCAAGGTAATATTCACCTGATGATCATTGATAGTACTGACAACGAGCTTCGCTGCATCCATGTCGATTTCAGCCAAAAGCTCAGGATCAGTTGCATCACCATAGATATAGGGAACGCCTGCCCGTTGCAATTCATCCATCATGTCAGGGTCATAGTCGATCACCGCATAGGGTTTGCCTAGTCGTCGAAATGTCTTGAGATACTGATGTCCGGTATTCTTGAGACCAAAGAGGAGTAATGGATACGCCTTATGCTCACGTTTTGTATCATTTGCGCCCGTACGCTCAAATAGGTGCAAGTAGCGTTCAAGTTTGCTGTAAATCGTATTGTCGTACTGCATCAGATAGGTCGAAATAGTAATCGTAATCAACGCCACCAGCGTAATCACCGACGCCGCGTGCGGACCGACTAAGCCGTTGGCCAGCGCTAGCACAAACAAAATAATCGAAAATTCACTAATTTGCGACAGATTGATACCTGTCTTAAAACTCGTGCGTTTGGTGTACCCTAGCACACCCATCGAGGCCATGACGACAAGAGGTTTGAGGAGAAGTACCATAGCTGAAAGGACGAGTGCAGGCATAAGCGCTGCACCAAGATTGTCGAGTTGAAGATTTTCGCCCAGACTAATAAAGAAGAGGATGACGAAGAAATCGCGTAGTGGCTTGAGTCGCGCACCAATCTGAGCTGCATATGGAAGTGGCGCCAGTGCGACACCTGCCAAAAGTGCCCCAATTTCAATTGAAAACCCGACGTGATTTACGAGGCTCGCAACACCAAACCCCCACGCGAGCGCAAACAAGAAGAGGAGTTCCTGAGACTTGGCCATTGACTTTGCAAAGCGTGGTAATACCTTGCTCGAGACCAGCGCCAGCGCAATAATTGTAAGGATGCCTTTGCCAAGGAGCAGTGCGATCTCTACTACACCTAAACTTTGTCCCGACCCCGCCGCTGCTACAAATAGTAGTGCAAAGGTGGCGACAATATCATCAAACAAAATCACGCCAATGGCAATACGACCGTTGAGGCGCGATGTTTCTTTTTTATCGCTGAGCACTTTAGCGATGATAATCGTACTACTAAAGAACATCCCAAGGCCAATAAGAATGGCTTCCATTTGCGTAAAATGAAACGCCGTCCCTATGAGGTAGCCGAGCGTCCCCACAGTAGCCAATACTGATAAGGCCGTCAAGAAGACTGGCTTGCCGAGGCGCTTGATTACCCCAACACTAAGCTCAAGACCAATAATAAACAACAGGAGTGCGATACCAATTTCACTAAATGTCTCGAAAGCATGCTTATCACTGACAAGTTGCAAAATACTCGGCCCGACTAAAATACCCGTAAGAATGTGTCCAATGATCAATGGCTGTCGCAGCATGCGCATTGCCAAGGCCATCAGTGCGGCAATCACAATTACCACAGATAGCTGCGTGAATACATCCATTATGCCCGACCCTGCTCCTGTTTGTCTTGTGTCATCTAAGACAATTGTAGCACGAGATATGTGTGTATGAATACGTGCTTATGCTACAAGTGGATACTCGTATACATCTTCGGTTTGCTTATCGGCAAGAAGTTCAACAACCTTTTGCCAGTGCTCGGGCCCAGCTGCATGACTTGGTGACGGCCGCATCGTATCGACCACATACTCAATATTCCGATCGTACACGCGCTCATATTCGGCGTGCGCATAGTCAACGTCAACGACATCATCCATTGATGCAGCAATATATGCCATACGATTGATAGTCTGCCCTGGAACATGCAGCTCTGCTGTCTTAAATCGTGCATCGCGAATGAGCTGGGTTTGTCCAGACACCGCCTGAAGTGGTGTCTTTGCTGTTGTCGCAAGATGTTCACGAAGAATATCAGATTGAGAAGAATCACTTTCAATATGATGCGCCCGATGCTGCATGGCGTACGTGTACATGTGTGCGAGCGACCAGCTGCGTGGCAATCGTGCCGCCGCATGCATTGCTCGCCTGGTATGTGCCGTCAATGTGTGTGCTCCGATAGGTGACGAATCGAAAACAGCTGCTTCAATCGTCCCAACCGTGTCACGAAACTCTTGGTCAGCAAGTAATTTACTGAGGACGATACCGCCCATAGAAAGTACATAAAACGAAGCGGGGCGCCCATCGTCTTCTGCGCGAGCCTCGAGTATTGCGTCGCGAACACTATCAACTGAAAAGCCTTTTTGGGGGTACGCAACAAAGTGCGTTGAACCAAGCGAAGTAAATTGCTCGTCGAGGGCTCGAGCCAAAAATCGACCATCCGTTCGGCAACCCGGCAACACATATACCGCCTGATCCCCATCACGCTGTGTCGACACCATGCCAACACGGTCATCAAGACGTCGATTACTCCTCATCGTTGCGACCGACTCAAGTGCAACCCCAACTGCAGCCGCACCTACCGTCGCTGCACGTAGTGGCGTTATCATCGTTATTTTTTCATGGTGTGGTGTAGGAAACGAAAAACTCATAATCATGTTCTCCTCGTTTACTTGTTTGTTTTATTATGTGCTCATGCTTGCAAATGTGTCGTATTGTTGTATATACGGTATATCATACTTGCTATATAGATGCAAGCACTTTTTATTTTCGTTTCGTCATCCTGT